>JAGCRE010000059.1 GCA_017964865.1 Alphaproteobacteria bacterium
GTTGATTCCAAGAAAAAGGGCGATTGGGTGTTTGATGTAACGCCTGAAAAAAATCGTGCAATTGTTGCACAGTTGAAAATTCATACCCGATAAATAAAAAACCCGCATTTCGCGGGTTCTTTTTTACTTAATCAATTTTCCCATCGCAACTGCGGTGTCGCACATGCGGTTTGAAAAACCCCATTCGTTGTCATACCATGCGGTTACGTGAACCAATTTGTCGTCAATGACTTTTGTGTGACTAGCGTCAAATATCGAACTGTGTGCGTCACCAGTAAAGTCAATGGATACAAGCGGTTTGTCGTTATATCCAAATGTCTTGGATTCTGCCGACTTCATCGCCTTGTTAATTGATTCAACCGTTGCCGATTTTTTCAGGTTTGCAACCAATTCAACAACCGAAACGTCTGGGGTTGGAACACGAATTGCCATACCGTCCATTTTGCCCGCCAAATTCGGCAGAACCAGGCCAATTGCCTTGGCTGCACCGGTTGATGTTGGAATCATAGACAAGTTCGCTGCACGTGCACGACGGAAATCCTTGTGATTTTTATCCAACAATTGTTGGTCGCCAGTGTATGCGTGGACGGTTGTCATCCATGCCGATAAAATGCCGAATTTTTCGTCTAAAACCTTTGCCACCGGGGCCAGGCAGTTTGTTGTGCATGATGCGTTGGAAACAATCAAGTCTTTGGCGGTTAATGTTTTTTCATTTACACCAAAAACGATTGTTTTGTCGGCCCCAACGGATGGTGCCGAAACCAATACGCGTTTTGCCCCACATTCCAGGTGAACGCGGGCCTTGTCTGCCGCTGTGAACAGGCCGGTGCATTCCATAACAACGTCGATTTTCAATTTTTTCCATGGTAATTTAGACGGATCACGTTCGGAAATGCATTTAATCTTTTGTTTGCCCGCAATGATATATTCACCGTCTAATTTAACCGGCATTGGCAATTTGCCATGGACCGAGTCATATTCTAACAAATATGCGTTTTGTTCGGCCGGGGCCAAATCGTTCACCGCCACAAATTCAATGTCGTCGCGTTTTGATACCAGTGCCGCACGCAAAACCAAACGACCAATACGACCAAATCCGTTAATTGCAACTCTTAATTTTGCCATAATTTCTTCCTTTCCTTGCTGTTGTTGTATGATTGTATCTTAGCACCATTTTTTAATACATTACAATTGAAATTTATCCTGGGACATTTTATAGTATTGTCAATATGATATATGATGCATACATTATTACCGGACCAACCGCATCGGGCAAATCGGCATTTGCCCATGATTTAGCACGCAAAATTGGCGGAACTATTATCAATGCAGACAGCGTGCAAATCTATCGCGGAATCGAAAATATATCGGCATCGCCTTTTGCAGGACGCGAAATTACCCCCAACATTGATGGTGTGCCATATGTGTTGTTTTCAATATTGCCATTGGATACCCAGATAAGTGTTGGGGAATACCTGAATCTGGCCCGGGCGGAATATGATAAAGCAATTAAAAAAGGTCGCATACCAATCTTTGTTGGTGGAACGGGATATTATATAAATGCAATCATAAATGGTATTTCACCAATGCCAGAAATTGATGAAGAGGTGCGAAATCGTGCACGTAAAATGGTTGCAGATGATATTGATGCGGTTCGCAAAATGTTACCAGCCGAATTTACGGCAACCGATCCGCAACGTGTCGCACGTGCGATTGAGGTGTTTTTACAAACCGGCATACACATTACAGAATTTCAAAATGCAGAACGCGTCGGGGCGGTTGCACCAAATGCCCATCGTATTTTAATAAATCCGCCGGCAGACGTATTGCGTGAACGTATTGCAGCCCGCATTCCAGAAATGATGTCGGGTGGTGCGTTTGACGAAGCCCAATCGGTTATCACCGCAGGTTGGGATGAAAATCGTGCAATTGGTGCGTCCCAGTTGTGCAAATATATTCGTGGCGAAATCAGTATAGATGACGCAATACAAAACTGGATTACAAAAACAAATCAGTATGCAAAACGGCAACGCACGTGGTTTAGAACACAATTTCAGCCCGACGAAGTAATTACGAAAATTTAATTGTTATGTTTGGATAATTTTTTATATTCGGTGCGAATAATTTTATCAAATTCGGTCTGACGCAATTTTTTAGAAAACCGGGTGCAGTTGTTGATTTCGGTTTCCAGCATCCCCCAGCCCGCATATTCCCAATCAATTATTCCAACAATCTTCATCGTCTTTGGGTCGATTATTACATTGTTACAAATATCGTTTTGGTTCCAGCCATCGCCATCACGATCGCGTAAATCATCAATGCCATCTGGACGTGCATTATGTATCGCATATATAAAACCAGCAATTTGCTTGCCCCACGTTTTTATGTGTTTCTGCATGGTCTTTAATGAAAAAGTATTCATATTGCGACCGGGAATAAAATTATAACGATAGAAAGTATATTTGCCTGCACGAACAATAACAATATGCGGAATTGCAACCGGTGAAACATCTGCAAATGCGTCGGTTATACGTTTTTCACGCATAATTTTTTCAATCTGGGTTTTGTCCCCAGAAAAGTTTTTACGAATTTTGAATACATATTTTTTATCAACGATAAAACCGATATTCCATCCGCCCTTTATCGTTTTAGTATGATGAAAATTTAATTCCGGACACGCACGCTTTAAAGCATCGTATTTCTTTGCCCAATCATGGAATTTTTCACGACGAATACGGTCCCGCGTTGACTTTTTCGGGATAAAACAGCATAAAAAATCACAAATCCTAAAGAAAGTTTGCCACATTTTTTCGACCAAAATTCTTGTATATTATGGTATTGAAAAAAAGAAAAAAAACAAGTATTTTATTGGTATGTTCAAAAGCGGTGATATTGTAAAAGTCTTGATTCCAAATGTCGTAAATAATGGATACGACTATCGGTTAAACGCGACCGCAGATTTGGGGGCGTTTGTTGAATGTCGTGTTATGAACCGTCCGTATATCGGTGTCGTTTGGGGAATTGGTGATTCTGGATTGCCCGCGGAAAAAATCAAAAGTGTTGTTCGGGTTATGGATTCGGGGCTGTCTGTTGGCGATTTGCAATGGATAAAGCGTATGTCTGATTGGACATTGATGACCCCGGGTGCAGTATTAAAACTTATTTTGAATATCCCAGATGCTTTTTCCCCGCCACGTGTTGAACCGTTGTATGCGTTCGATTTTAATGCCCAGACTAAAATGACAGAACAACGTCAATTGGTTGCCGACGCATTTGCTTCAAATGAAAACGACCCGATGTCGGTGAACGATATTATAAATATCGCACATGTTTCAAATGCAGTGGTTCGGGGTATGATAAAAAATGGAACGCTGGTCCCCACCGCAGAGCAGGTTATAAATCAAAAATACAAGGTTCAAAACTATCACGATTGTGGAAACATAAAACTTAATGACGAACAATCAAATGCGGCGACAGAAATTGGGTTGGCGGTTGAACGTGGCGGCTTTTCTGTGTTTTTGCTGGACGGAATAACCGGTTCGGGCAAAACCCAGGTGTATTTTGATTCGGCATTGCGGGCATATAATGCGGGAAAATCCGTATTGTTAATGATGCCAGAAATCGCATTAACCGCACAATTTATGTCGCGGTTTGAATCGCGGTTTGGTGCACCGCCTGTGGTGTGGCACAGCAATTTAACCGCGGCCCGTCGTCGTGATATCTGGCGTGGTGTATTAAATGGTGAAATACGTGTTGTTGTTGGCACACGCAGTGCGTTATTTTTGCCATGGCAAAATCTGGGGCTGGTCGTGGTTGATGAAGAACACGACACATCATACAAACAAGAAGATATGGGAAATTACCATGCACGCGATATGGCGATTTTACGTGCCAGTATTGAAAAGTTCCCAGTTATATTGGCCAGTGCCACACCGTCGGCAGAAACGCTGGAAAATGTGGCGAACGGTAAATATCGCTGTTTGAAATTAACATCGCGATTTGGTGGTGCGACATTACCAAAGATTGAAACGATAGATTTGCGTGAAAATCGCCCAACAACATACCAAATTACACAAAACGGTGAACCAACAGACATCAATGGTATATTATCCGAACCAATGTGCGATGCGATTGCAGAAACATTGGAAAATCATCAACAGGTGATGTTGTTTATAAATCGTCGTGGTTTTGCCCCGATTGTTCAGTGTAAAAAATGTGGCTGGGTTGCCACATGTCGCGAATGCAGTGTTGGTATGAATTTACACAAACGAATTGGAAAATTGCTGTGCCATATGTGTGGTCGCACAGAGCCAATGCCGGAAAAGTGTCCAAATTGTGGTGGCGAAATATCAACACGCGGTGTTGGTATCGAACGGGTTTCGGAAGAAATTGCGGCACGTTTTCCAACCGCCCGCACCGCTATTGTGTCCAGTGATACGATTGCATCGCGGCAAAGCCTGGAACGCATTGTAAAAAAAATGGAATCGGGGGAAATTGATGTTGTGATTGGAACCCAAATTCTGGCCAAGGGACATCATTTTCCAAACCTGACATTGGTTGGTGTGGTTGATGCAGATATGGGTTTGTTTGGCACCGATTTTCGTGCCGCAGAACACACTTTCCAACAATTATTCCAGGTTGCCGGACGTGCCGGTCGTGGCGAATTTCCGGGGCGGGTTTTATTGCAAACTTACCAGCCCGAACATCCGGTATTGACGGCGATATGTGCGGGTAATCGTGACGAATTTATGCAAATAGATATGGACGGGCGTCGAATTGCAAAAATGCCCCCATATGGTCAATTAATTGCAGTGATTGTCGAAGGAAACAAAGAATCGGTGTTACAGAAATACTGTGCCGATTTGGTGGCAACCGCACCAAAAATAAACGGTGGTAAAATAATGGGGCCGGTCCCGGCACAAATATACCAGGTTCGCAACTGGTACCGTATGCGGTTTTTAATATCGGGTGATGTGCGTGCGATGTTACAGCCGATTGTCGCGAAATGGGTTGCGGGTGTTAAACAACCCGCCAACATCCGCGTCAAAATTGATGTGAACCCGGTTAACTTTATGTAATAAAAACGGCACCAAACGGTGCCTTTTTTTATTTGTTACGTCCAAACATCTTGGAAAACTTTGTTTTAAAGTTTGCAACCAATCCACCAGATTTCTTGTGAACTTTTTCTTTGCCATGTTCAAAGTTTTCTTTTTTAGATTCTGGTTCTTTATCCGCGTTTTCGTTGGGAATAAATTGATATGGGTCAACCGACATTTTATTTTTCATTTCTTCCAAATAATTGATTTCGGCATAAATCATATTTGCGTGATACAGGTCGATTGTAACCCCATCTTTTTCCGTAGATGCCAATTCTTCATTTTTTTCTTTTATTTTTCTGTCAACGAATTCCAAAAAAGCCTGGTGATTTATAATTTTCCCAGATTTATCAATAATACCGGCCTTGGATAATGCAGTAGTCATTTCTTCACGAATAATACTAAGTTTTTCCATATTATATCCTTTATGTTTATTATACAACTTCGGTTACGGCACGCACAGCACCGTCACGCGATAATTGAACAACGTGAATTTTCTTTTTCATCTCGTTAATTAAATCGGTGCGGTTATATGCCGGTTGGGTGTGCAGAATACGATCTGCAAATGCAGCATATGCGGCATCGGCACTTTCCGCGTGAATCGTTGTATAGAAATGTTCGTGACCTGTTCCCAACATTTCCCATAACACCGATGCATTGTCGGTTGATATTTCACCACCAATAATTACGTCCGGGGTCATACGGACAACCAGGTCCAGTAATCGTGCATAATTAAAATCATTTGTTTGTTCGGTACGTGATAAAACAAAGTGAACCCGATTTTCCTGGGGAACGCGAATTTCACGTGCGTCTTCGACCGTAATAACGCGACTGTTTTGGTCGATTAACGTTAACATATGATTCAAAAACGTTGTTTTTCCAGTTGCAGTTGCACCGCTGATGATAATTGGACTGCCGTCATTTATTGCCGACATTAATCGGTCATATGGGTCATCGGGGCGAACATTTTCACGTGGTTTGACACGTAATAACTTTTTCCCACGTTCCAGATGATAGTTTTCAAAAGATGTATCTGGGGCACCACCACCGCGAATACTCATTGCGACACCACCAGTTATATCGTTTTCATCAAATTGAACATTTGGACCCGCAATAGCAGAAAAACGATGATTGCCCGGCAGTGTTGCATACACAACCGGCATACCACGAATTGGGTCAAATGGGCGTTCGTATATATTCGCAATCGTGTGAATCAAATCAATCAGGTATTGCTTGGTTAACTGTGGTGCACTGTATGCGACCCATGGAATTTTTGCCCCATGCAGACGCATCCACACCTGGCCCGCGTGGTTGATTGCGATTTCTTCGACGAACTCTGGCGTATAAAATTCCGCCAACGGTTTTAATAAAGATTCCAAAACTATATTTGACATTATGATTAATTTTATCATAAATCGCCCCTTGAATCAAAAAGGTTTATTTGATAAAATAAAAAAAAAGAGAGAACGCAAAATGAAAAAATCTTTGATTGGAATAATTTGTTCACTGGTGGTTCTGGGGGCGTGTTCAACGGGTGACACACCATATAATACACACGATTTTGAAAACGGTGGTGCGGATGCCCCGCTGTATAACGAACGGTCCAGCCAGTTTATGCAGTCGGATAACCAATATTCAAATATCGATTCGTATAAACCTAAAACTCGCCAGGAAAGGGAAATAACCGCAAACAAGTGGAATACCGCCCATATGGAAACACGTTGGCAGGAATATCGTGGAACAATGGTTCGGGTGCAAATATTACTTGGAAATTCCGATTTACGTGAAATGCGTTTACGTTTGATGCAAAATGCGGACGGTATGGATGTTGATGGTGATGCACGAACGGTTTTGGCCCGGGTCGCAGATTACGAAATGAAACGGATTTGTGGCCGTAACGCGGACAGTATCGTAATGGTGTATGACAAACCTTCGTTTGAAGTTATGCGTCCGTCACCATA
>JAGCRE010000060.1 GCA_017964865.1 Alphaproteobacteria bacterium
CCAATTCAACAAGGCGTTTTTTAGAATCTTCATCTTTTTCTTTTTTCAATGCCTGTTGTTCGATTTTCATCTGCATCAAACGGTGATCGATTTCGTCCAACGCATCTGGTTTTGATGAAACCTCTATACGAACACGAGCCGCCGCTTCATCAATCAAATCGATTGCTTTATCAGGCAAGAAACGGTCGGTAATATACCGGTCAGACAATTTAACCGCCGAAACCAACGCACTGTCCGCAATACGAACACCATGGTGACCTTCGTATTTTTCTTTTAAACCACGCAAAATCGAAATAGTGTCGTCAACCGACGGTTCTTCGATATAAACCGGTTGAAAACGTCGTGCCAATGCTGGATCTTTTTCAATATATTGGCGGTATTCGTCCAGTGTCGTTGCCCCCAAACAGTGCAATTCACCACGTGCCAACATTGGCTTTAACAGGTTTCCCGCATCCATTGAACCTTCGCCCTTGCCTGCCCCGACCAACGTGTGCAATTCATCAATAAACAGAATAATTTGCCCATCGGAATCTTTGACCGCTTTTAATATCGCCTTTAATCGGGCTTCGAACTGACCGCGGAACATTGCCCCCGCCATCATCGCCCCCAAATCCAGCGATAACAGTTTTTTATTTTGCAGGTTTTCCGGTATATCGCGTGATATGATACGTTCAGCCAAACCTTCGACAATCGCGGTTTTACCCACCCCCGGATTACCAATCAAAACCGGGTTATTTTTGGTTCGACGCGACAGAACCTGGATAGTTCTGCGAATTTCCTCATCACGCCCAATAACCGGGTCTAATTTTCCGTCCGCCGCCAATTTAGTAAAATCGGTCGTATATTTTTCAATCGCCTGCTGTGGCGTCTCTTGCATTTCTTCTGGATTCATATTTAAATCCCCTTTATATTTATTTTGTTACGTGATATATAATTGTTTGGTAACAAAATTCAAGACCCAAGACAAAAGGAATGAAATGACAGACTTTACACCCACAGATTTAGAACAGATAAAATCACATGGACTGACACCCGAAATTGTCGCCACCCAAATCGAAAATTTTAAGACCGGATTTCCATGGGCCAACATTATTCGGCCTTGTGTTATTGGGGACGGTATAAACCACAGTTACACAGACGAAAATGCCGATGATTTTGTCGCGTTATATCGTGAACATATAAATAAATATAATGTGGTCAAATTTGTTCCTGCATCTGGGGCGGCAACACGAAT
The DNA here is from genome assembly GCA_017964865.1 of Alphaproteobacteria bacterium. Next base: position 1,235 of record JAGCRE010000060.1, read on the forward strand.
GTTTCGCGACTTGTTCGAATTCGTAAATACAGGCGTTCACAATAAAACAACTGATTTAGTGTTAAATAACCTGACCGAATTTGCATTTTGGGACGAAATAAAACAAAAATTGCCAGAAAACCCGTCCGATGAACAAATTATCCGCACCATTACCGATACATACGGCAATGCACCAAAGGCACTGATACCATTTCATCGTGTTGATGGTGCAATACGCACCCCAGTTGCCGAGCATTTGATTGAGGGGGCAAAATATGCCGCCACGAACGGAATATCGAATATACATTTCACTGTATCACCCGAACACATTGACGGTTTTAATAATTTATTAAGCCAGATATTACCAACATATGAATCACAAATGGGGGTGCATTATAACATATCAATGTCAACCCAAAAGCCCCAAACCGACACAATCGCTGTCAATCCAGACAACACCCCATTTCGCGATGATTCGGGCCGATTATTGTTTCGGCCGGCGGGACATGGTGCATTGATTGAAAACCTGAACGATATAGATGCCGATATTATATTCATAAAAAATATAGATAATGTCCGCCCAGATATCACAGACACCGTCCGCAACAAATGTTTTATTGGTGGTGTATTGATACAATATCAAAATAAAATCTTTGAATATCTGCGGACAATCGATGACGGCAACGCAGACACAAACGAAATTGCTGAATTTATCAAACACGATTTATGCTCTGATTTGCCGAACACAGACATTAACACAATACGTAACATACTAAATCGGCCATTACGTGTTGTGGGCATTGTCCGTAACACTGGCGAACCCGGTGGTGGACCATTTTGGGTACGTGGCAATGATGGTCGGGTCAGTTTGCAGATTGTTGAACCCGGTCAAATTGCCCCCGAAAAACGCGACATTTTGCAAAAGTCTGAATTTTTCAGTCCGACCGATATTGTATGTTCGGTTCGCAAATATGATGGAAAAAAGTTTAATTTGCTAGATTTTGTCGATGCAACAACCGGATTTATATCCGACAAATCCAGTAATGGTCGCCCATTACGTGCGATGGAACGTCCCGGATTGTGGAACGGTGCGATGGCGGGCTGGAACACGATATTTGCGGTCGTTCCAATCACGACATTTACCCCAGTAAAGGTGATTTCAGACCTGTTACAGGCGTCACATAAATAAAAATTTAAAACATTTCTTGACTTTCCCCGATTTTTATTATAAATTGGGGCTCAGTCATAAAGG
>JAGCRE010000061.1 GCA_017964865.1 Alphaproteobacteria bacterium
GTGGCGACGGTGGTAACGCAACCCAGGACCGTTTAACAGAAATTGCTGCACAAATGGTAACATCGCGTGGAATGGAGTAAGCATGAACACAACCGAATTTTTATCATCGATAAAATCACGTGGTGCAACTGTATATCCACCTGTATCGAAACACGATGTTGCATTGTCAAACAATGCATTGCAATCGCGTCGATGTGCAATGTTTCCGGCAATTTTTCTTGATTTGTATAATCACGCATCGGCAATAAATTTGGGGAACGGATATATATTTCCCCCGATTGAGATATCGCGTAACATTGTTGCACCGATACCATCAATTGTAGATATAAATATAAACCTGACCCGCACGCCAGAGGTTCGTGGTAAAACTATATTTGGGCGAAACGATTTATTCTGGTTTGCATTTGACGCGTTTGGCACATTTTATATGCTGGATAATTTGAATCTGCGGGTATTGCGAAAATACGATGACCCATATCGTGCAATGGCCGATTGTTTAATCGCGGGAAAATTTTAATATGAAAAAAATATCTGTATCTTTATCGGGTCACCAGACCAGTATTTCAATTGAAGACGAATTCATTGTGGCATTGAATAAAATTGCCCGGGATAAAAATCGTTCAATTGCATCGATTATCCAAGAAATAGATTCGACCCGCACGCCAAACACTAATCTTTCATCTGCCGTCCGCGTGTGGATATTACAACAATGCACGAAATCAGCAATATGATTATCATTGTCCAATCACGCCCAATTGCCCGATATATCGTTTTATGACCGCCCCATATGGTGCCGTCAATTGTGCCAACCTGGGCAATTGGCAGGCTTGACAATACTTCGCCATTTGATAACACAAACGCACTTATGCCCGAATAGTTCGCACGTATAATTGGCACACCCGATTCAATCGCATAACGACGAACCATATCCAGGTGTTGGAACGTTCCGGGTGTTTTACCAAACCAAGTGTCATTTGTAATGTTTATTATCGCGTTTGGCTGTAAATCAGTGTCTGGAATCAAAGAATCAGAAAATATAATTTCGTAACACACCGCCGGAGCGAACACAAAATCAAAACCATCCAGATTTATCGATATCAATTCGGCACCATCACCATGTGATAAATGTGCCGGTGACGGCATAAAACCAAACAAACTGTATTCACCAAACGGAACCAGGTGTGATTTACTGTATATATTCGAAATTGTTCCATCGGGTGCGGCAACAATCATTGAATTATATACATTGTTGTCTAGAAAATAGTTCGACCCGATTATAACATTTGTTTTTAATGCCGCCGCCAATGGCATATCATCAGAATCTGTAACTGCAAACGGATACGTCGTTTCGGGAAAGACAATCAAGTCTGGTTTTTCACCACCGCCCGCCAACTTTAACAATTCCATAAAATTATTCTCGGCACGCTTTAATGCATCCGCACGTGAATAAACCATTTTTTGTGATTGCGATTGTGCTGGTTGAACAATACGTATCTGGACAGATGTTCCAACATCATTTGACGCAACGCCAATGTTGTGTATGCCAATAAACATACCGCATACACCGATTGTCATAAATAATAAAAACACCAACCAACAACGCCACATTTTTATATTGCTTAATAATTCAACAATGGATGCAATTGCACCAATAATTATAAATGTTAACCCCAATGCCCCCCACACCGACATAGAATTGGCAAGTGATAAAAACGGCAATGTTATATTTGCAATTGGGTTCCATGGGAAACCAGTACAAAACCATTCCCGCAACCATAAAACAAGTGTCCAAACACACGCGAACATAAACACACGTGATGTTGAATTCATTTTATCTCTTGTAATTGCGACAAAAGGCCACGTAAAGAACAAGACCCCAAAAATACCGATTCCAATTAATGCCGGCACCGTCCATATTGCAAATTGTTTTGTTAATTCTGGAACAACATATATTGAATTTAATGTCCACCATAACATCGAAATTGCATACATAATTCCAAATGGTGACACGTATAGGAATTCACGCCAAACACCATTATATTTTTTGCGACGAATTGTTAACCAATATGCACCTGCAATACCCAATACAGTCATCCACCAAAAATAGAACGGTGCAAACCCAAACGCTGAAACAGAGCCAAATAATGCGTATAGAACATATTGCCAAAAACCATTTTCACGTATTTTTAGTTTTTTGAAAAATGAAATTGTCTTGTCACCCGGGCAATTACAACACGAACAACACGAACAATTTTTACATTTACAATCGCCACCACAACCACATTTACATTCATCTTCGTATGGATTTTTATAGCCTAATTTTTTCATAATTGAAATTTCACGCGATTCCATAACGATTGCTTCATCATCTTTTATATGATCATATCCCTGTAAATGCAACATACCATGCACAACAATATGTGCGGTGTGTTCCACAACACTTATATTTTCTGTTGCGGCTTCACGTTTAACTGTATCAAGCGATATATAAATATCCCCCAGCAATAAATCATCGCCCAATTCGAACGATAAAACATTTGTTGGTTTATCCATATCGCGATATTGTTTATTCAGTTTATGTATTTCAACATCATTGGTCAGTGTAATGGATACTTCGGCATCTTTATTACGTGGCCCCGCCGCATTTGCGATTTTATCAAAATCGATATCGTATTTTTTCCAACGCTTATCGTTATAATTTACATAAACTTTCATTATATACCCCCTGCTCTATACGCATCTAACTGCGGTCTGCATCGTTTTCACTTATTATTTTTTCTGCACTTGCAATTTTTATTTGAACACGTCCTGCGGCTTCATTAAAACTGACCGCTTTGGATTTATTTTTCTTTAACTTTTTTTGCACACGATCAACATCTGTTTGCACACGTGCGTTTCCATTTTGCACCGCCAGGTTATAGTTCGCCAACGCTTTATCCAGTTGTCCCAACATTTCATATGCAAACCCCGCATTATATTGTGCCGCTGCATATTGTGATTTATCACCAATACGATGAACGATTTCACCGGCATGTTTAATTGCCTCTTCATACCGCCCCAGATGGTTGCAAGTCGCCGCCAAATCATTATGCAACAATGCATTGTTTGGATATTCATTCGACAGATTTTGCAATAAATCATATGCCGCATCATAGTTATGTTTTTTATATTCGCCGATTGCGTTTGCATATAAATCTTCATAACTTAAAACATATGTTTCTTTTTCAATCCGTTTTTCCTGGGGTGTTTTATACACCGGTTTTAATTCACAGATTCCATTTTCACACGCACCCAACGCATAGTCTGGCATATAATCACTTACACGTTTCCAGTGGCTAATAGAATCACCATGTTCATCAACCGGATGTTCCAACCAATCCAAGAATTCAGCATAAGTTGCACGATTAACCCGCATATTTCCATTTGCGTCTTTCAACCAAAACGCAGATTTATCAGTGTTTTTATTTTTTACATTTCTTTGTTTGTATTTAAGAAACGCCGACAATCCATCAACTGGACAATTTAACAAAACCTGGGGCGACAAATCACCGGTAATAAGGCCCGCTTCGACCCAGCGACGAATCCACAGACCACGCCCTTCCTTACAGAAATTTCCCAATGTGTTTGCAATATCTTGTTTTGATTTTCCACCCAACCATGCGTCACCAAAACTGTATCTGTTTGTTGCTGGATATTTATTAAATGCCGATATAACTTCTTCTTCGGTCAAACCTGCACCATTGTCTTTATATGATTGACGCAGAATTGCAAATCGATTTCCAAGTGTATAATTTGTCTTGCCGTTAACCGTTCTGGGCTCTATTAAATTAGTAAAACCATTATACATAATCGATGCAACACCCAACGCTTCGGACACAGTATTTATATCAATTGTTTCAAATGCAGTATCATAGCAATACATACCGAAATACGTTTCACCCTCTTCCAGATGCCAACGTGCCAATTCATACGCTTCTTCGGTTGTGATTGGTTTTGTATATGATGTAACAGGCGTTCCATCTTTTAGCATTGTTGACCCAAAACCAATGGTTGCCGTTCCCTTTGGTTTTGCCCCTGGTTTTAATGGTTTTCCGTCATAGTCATCATAAACGACATGCAATCCTCTTTCATTTACACGCACCCCTTCGTTCGCAATAAGGTTTGCGATTAAAAACGGTGTAACAGGCTTTAATTTTTCGCAATATCCACCAAGCGTTCTGTCTTCGAATTTCCATTCGATATTTTCGATTTTATCATCATCGATTTCATCGTTTCCTTGCGATGCCGACGTTTTCCCGTTCATAATGGCTTTACCCCCAAACCCAAGTGACGCCAACAAAATCCACCATGACACAACCGCAGTGAAATTTGGGTTCTTTTTTACAAATTTTGGAAATTTTTTATCGTTACCATCTTTGTTTTTACCAACATCTATATCTGCCAATGTTTGTTCTGTTGCACGTGTAATATGATTATCCAACGCAACATATTTCCCCAGCCACAATAAAAATTGGGTCAGCCCCGTTGCACCAATTCCCGCACCACGTGCGATTTTACCGAATGTTTTTTGTGGATTTGTTTGTTGGATTTTTTCTTTTAATTTTCCAAACCCACGATGCGGTGCATTTACAATCTTGCGATATTGTTCAGACATCGCTGCCCCTCCCATATATACCTTTATTTCTTTTTACCGAACCCGGTTTTTTTTGCAATTTTCGAACGTGTCGCGGCATAGTTTGGTGCCACAAACGGATAGTCGTGTGGCAGTCCCCATTTTTCGCGATATTGTTCTGGGGTCAAATTATATTTACGTTTAATATAACGACGCAACATTGTGTGCCATGTGCCGTCTTCCAGACATTGTATTTTGTCGGGCCGCACAGACTTTGCAATTTCCGAATCACTTGCCGCCCCCCCAAGTAGTGTTGTTCGTGCCTGGGCCACAGCCGCCGCCATGGTAAGTTTTGGATTTGCCGACATTGCCGCCGCTGCCAGGTTTGCAACCGCCAACGCAACTTCGGCATCTTTTGTGCTATTTACCATTTGCCAATCACCTTTTTATTTATTAGAATCATTATACCACAAATAAATGATAAGTAAAATTTAAGTAAAATAAAAATAAATGAGTATAGACACACGCCCTTTGGCCGATTTAATGCGTCCCAACACGATTGACGAAGTGCTGGGCCAGACCGCATTATTGGGCGAAAACGGTATTGTTCGTCGTATGGTCGATAATGGCAAGATATCGAATTTAATCCTGTGGGGGCCACCGGGGTGTGGCAAGACCACAATTGCACGTGCATTGGCGAATTCGGTTGATATGGACTTTGTCCCAATGTCGGCGGTATTTTCTGGAACGGCCGATATTAAAAAGGCGGTCGAAGCGGCAAAACAACGTCAACAAATTGGGCGTGGCACATTATTGTTTATTGATGAAATTCACCGTTTTAATAAAACACAACAGGATACATTATTACCGTATTTGGAAGACGGCACCGTTGTATTTATTGGTTCAACAACTGAAAATCCGTCTTTTAATTTGAATAACGCGTTACTGTCGCGTTGCCACATTGGGGTATTAACGCCACTGGACACAGATGATTTAATGGAATTAATGACGCGGGCCGAAAAATTCACCGGGAAAAAATTACCACTGGACACATCGGCACGCACTCACCTGGCCCAGATGTCCGATGGCGATGCCCGGTTTTTATTAAACACATTGGAATATCTGTTTAATGCGAAATTCAAAAACGATTTATCACCCGATGAATTGGATAACGCGATACAAAAGCGTGCACCATTATCAGATAAATCTGGGGACGAACACTATAATTTAATATCTGCGGTTCATAAATCCCTGCGTGCATCTGACACCGACGCGGCACTGTATTGGGTTGCCCGTATGATGACGTCAGGCCAAGACCCAATGTATATATTCCGTCGATTGACCCGTTTCGCAATGGAAGATGTGGGCCTGGCGGATCCAAACGCAATCCAGGTTGCCATTGCGACATGGAACGCATACGAAAGAATGGGTTCACCAGAGGGCGACATTGCACTAACAGAATTGGTTGTATATCTGGGAACGGCACCAAAAAGCAATCGTCTGGACGTTGCGATACATTCATCATATGCTGCGGCCCGCGAAACTGGTTCATTAATGCCACCAAAAAATATATTAAATGCCCCAACCCGCATGATGCGTGATATGGGCTATGGCAACGGTTATGTTTATGAACCCGATACCGAACTTGGTTTTTCTGGACAAAATTGTTTTCCCGAAAAAATGGGCCGTCGCACATTTTATACACCGGTTGAACGTGGTTTCGAACGAGAGGTTAAAAAACGTCTTGATTACTGGAACAACCTGCGGGCCAAAATGACCAAGAAATAAACAACTAAAAAAAAACTTTTTTGTACTAAATTTTACCTTGCCCCGATTCGCGAAATATGATAAAATATTACATAAGTAAAGCGTATTTTACGCTGACAAGGATACCTGAGGGAAAGGACAAGGAATGAGAAAAGCACACATAATAATGTTGTCTTTAATGCTGGCAACCCCTGCATTTGCGGCGGTTGTGCCGGAATACACTGACAACACAATCAACTATATTGATGTTGATGATGGCACCATGGTTGATGCGGGAATGGTTATTGGTACTGACGGTTCCGCACGACGTGCAATTCCATCGGGGGCCGCTGTTCGTCCGGCAACATCGTCAAGAATGACATCTCGTTCTTCGTCATCTGAACCAACATCTACTAATCGCAGCATTGCCCAGCGTGGTGCCGCGGTTGCCAGAACGGCGTCAGGAACAAACGCGGCACGTAACACACAACGTGCAACTGTTTCGCGTACATCAAATACAAATCCGGCACGTGTTTCGATGACAACTACTAAGGTCCAGGCACAAACAATGTCTGGTGGTGTCCGCCCGGCAAGTGTTTCGGCACGAACCCCATCAATTGCATCGGTATCTGTATCTAATAATAATACGGTTACAACAATTGCCGAAACGGTCAAGACTGTAACTGAAAATTTGGATTCATTGTCTGAACTGTCTGATTACTGCAAATCGCAATACACACAATGTATGGATAACTTCTGTAATGTATTGGACGACAACCAGGGTCGTTGTTCATGCAGCAAGAATGTCAAAAACTATGAAAAGACCGAAAATGCGCTGCGTGCCGCAACCGAAGAACTTCAGGAAGTTGCCCAACGTATTCAATATATCGGTTTGACTGCCGAAGAAATTTATACACTGTTCAAACAGACCGAGGCTGAAATCGCATTACAAAACGCATCGGATAATTCGAAAATCAAAAATGATTTGGATCGTATTAAAAATATGATTGTACAAGTGAAAAGCGGTTCATCCAGTGCGGCCATTACCGAAAACAGTGGTATCAGTATCGACTTTTCAAATCTGTTAAGTTTCAATATCGACAGTTATGGTTTTGATTTGTCTGGTTTGTTTGGCACAACAACCACAACGAACACACAATCGATTGGTAACCAACGTGGTGAAGCATTATATAAATCTGCGGCCGCACGTTGCAAACAAGCGGTGTTAACAAATTGTTCGGCCAATGGTGTTGACATTGCGGTTATCGTAAATGCATATGATGTTGAAATTGATAAACAGTGCATATTATATGAACGTGCATTGACCGATTCGAACAATCAAATGTTGGCAACGGTTCGTAATGCAAAAACAGTGCTGCAAAAGGCACGTTTGATGGTTGCCCAACAAAAGAATCAATATGATTTGCGTGGTTGCATATCCGCCCTGGATTCATGTATGCAGGATGATTACGTATGCGGTAACGATTACGAAGAATGTTTGGACCCAACGGGTAAATACATTGTCGAAGGCGAAGTTGTTGTCGGTTCTATGCCTGGCGTACCTGGTGGAAAATGGGATACCACAAAAAAGAAAGCCGTCAGTGGTTTATACTTGGTCTGGAACAAGGGTGGCACAACATCGGGTTCTAACATATGGGGTTCTGGCACCAGTTCATTAGCAAACGATTATACTATGGCAAAATATATACAAGAGACTCTTGGTTTGGATGATAACCGTAAACAGGCACCAAAAGACATATCTGATATGTTACAAGCGAAAATTGGTTGGCACGATGACAAGACTGGTCGTAACTATGGTATGTGTATGACCGTTTTGAATAAATGTCAAGATTACACATATGATACACAAACCGGTAAAGATCCGGTATATAACCCGAAAAATCAAATTATTTCGGAATATATGCAACGTGCATTCCGCCAGATAAAAGCATCGCAAGACAACATCTTGTCAAAATATGCACAAAATTGTTTGTCGGATGTTAATGCGTGTTTAAGCCAGAATAACTATGGTTTTGGTGCATCATCATCGGGATCGAACAATTATTCCGATATTGCGATTCGTGCATGTTTACCAGTAATTAATACATGCCGTTCGGTAACACTTGGTCTGGATGAAGCAGATGTTCAACCGGGTAACTTTGCAGATATCTATGTATGGTTGGATGCGGGTATTTCAACGACATACGAACAAAGCTGTAAAGATTCTGGAGGTACATGGAACGCGGCAAGCAATTCACCATACGCCGGAACTTGTACTTGTTCTGGATCGGGGCTCCAACAGTCAACGGATAAGAAGACTTGTGTGTGTACAAATGGTGGTACTTGGGATGCAACTTTAGACACACCGGCTTGCGTAGTAGAACAATAGTTACAAGCAATTATAAAAAACACCACCGCCCAATCGGGCGGTGGTGTTTTTTCCCCAAACAATCACTTGTTTTTTGTCATCGCAAACATATTCCATTACGTGTCATCCTGTGGCTTGACCACAGGATGACACATATAAAAAGCTCTCAAAAAAATAACAAATTAAAACAGGATGTTTACTTTTGCACCAACTTGGGCCTCGTCATTTTCAAATTCGTAATCAAAATGCCCAATGTATTGTGTTCGACCAAACTGGCACACCAGTTTCAGGTTTAACCATTCCTGATTATATACTGGGGCCGTTGCCTTACGAAATGTAAATCCGGCACCTGCCCGCCAATTTGGATCAAGACGAAAATATGATTCCGGTATAAAATCAATAAACGACATACCACGCGTATCATCAAAAACCCACGTCGATTTTATCGTTGCCGCCAATGTCAATCCCGACCATTGCCGACCAAAACGAAGTCCCGCATAGTATGATGAATTTGCATAATCGGGTGTTCGCACATGTTCCGAACCACCAAACCGCAAACCAAACAATGCATCCGATACCATATGTGCATCGTTATCGCCTGCACGTGCCATACGATATACACCGCCAACATCAACACTGGAAAATCCGTCTTGGGTTCCAGTAAAGTCAATTTGGTAATGTGCATTTGCACCAATCGACAAGCGGTCGTTTAATCCGTATGAAAACGCCTGACCAAATCTTAGAATATCGTGTTCATATTCATGTCCATATGACACCATCGATTCAGATAAAATTGCTTCATCACTTAATAAAAACAGTGGGTCCGATGTATCGGTTGCCAATTCATATTCTGCACGTGCCGACAATGGCATCGTGACAGCCAACATAAAAAACAAAGTCCAAATTTTTTTTGGCATATACCCCACCCCTTTTTATTTTTCTATATAACTATATCGGTGACAACCGGGCGTTTGCCCGATTATCACCCAATATGTTTTTCATAAATGCGTTTTTCAGTTTTTATTTTAGAACTGGAATATCGCACGCAGACCAACCGACATTTCTTGGTTGTTTTCTAACTTAGCCTTACCAATCTCGGTCAAGCCAGCATTGAAACCAACCGCCGGTTCATACCAGTACAGGTCGCGTTCCATACCATTTGCACTGTCATACAATGATGCACGTGCATACAACCCCAACGCAAACCAATCGTTTGGCTGCCAACCGATTTCACCTTTGATGCTGAACTGGTTATGCCAGTCATAGTGTCCAAAGATACCTTCGACATTTAATGTCCAATCTTCGTCCAGAACACTGAACACGCCCA
>JAGCRE010000062.1 GCA_017964865.1 Alphaproteobacteria bacterium
GCGTATACAGGAAACTGTATCGGGGGTTCGAACCCCTCCATCTCCGCCAGGAAATTACACCACTTTAACAAACAGAGTAATCGCCATGAATAAAAACGTGATTTTAACAGGGATTCGTCCAACCGGCAGATTGCATATCGGGCATCTGGTGGGGGCGTTGCGTCGCAATATCGAATTACAGAACGCCGGCGATTACGACAAAATGTATGCGATGATTGCCGATGCCCAGGGATTGACCGATTATTTTGACGACCCAAAACAAGTTCGCGAAAATGTTATGGAAGTGGCACTGGATATGTTGGCGGCCGGATATGACCCGAAAAAAGTCATTATGTTTATTCAATCCGAAGTTCCCGAATTGACCGAATTAACATTTTATTATATGAATTTGGTAACGGTGGCACGTCTGCAACGCAATCCAACGGTTAAAACCGAAATCGCCCAGAAAGAAAAATTCCGCGAAGGCACCCCCGTTGGGTTCTTTACATACCCAATATCCCAGGCGGCCGATATTACCGCATTTAATGCGAACATTATCCCGGTTGGTGCCGACCAATTACCAATGATTGAACAGGCATGCGAAATCGTCCAAAAATTCAATTCGATTTATGGCAATACATTGGTTATGCCACGTGCGGTTTTGCCAGAACAAAGCACCGCGGCACGTCTGCCTGGAACCGACGGTAATGCAAAAATGAGCAAATCGTTAGGCAACGTTATTAACATTTCTGACACCCCGGACGACATTGCAAAAAAGATTAAGACAATGTTCACCGACCCCGAACATTTACAGGTTTCCGACCCGGGACACACAGAAAACAATCCGGTGTTTATATACTTGTCTGTCTTTGCAAAACCGGAACACTTTGCCGCATTTTGTCCGGAATATGCGAACTATGATGAAATGGCCGAACACTACAGACGCGGTGGTTTGGGTGATGTAAAAGTTAAAAAATTCTTGAACGAAGTTATGCAGGCAGAATTGCGTCCAATTCGTGAACGTCGCGAAGAGTTTGCTAAAGACCCGGCATCGGTTATGGCGATTTTAAAAGACGGTGTTGTTAAAGCACGCGAAGTCGCCGCCGAAACATTGGCACGTGTCAAAAAGGCAATGTTGCTGAATTATTTCGAATAACCAAATTACACATCAAAATTATAATTTTTAATCGAACGGACGATTGCCGCAACCAGTTTGCTTTGGTGATCGGGCGATTTTAATAACTTTTCTTCGGATGCGTTCGATAAATGCCCCAATTCAATTAATGCCCCCGGCACAGTCGAACGCAACACCGCAAATGGTGCATGGCGAACACTGGGGCCCGGTTGGGCTTCGACCTTGGACGAACGAAACGCCCGGGCACAACCGTTGGCGTATTCTTCGCTCATTTCTGCAACGGCATGTTGTTGCAGTGATGACAATGCCGCACGAATATCGCGTTCAAATTCGGTAAAACCGTCCACCCCGATTTTATCGGCGGCATTTTCGGATTCTGCTAATTTTTTCGCCTCTTCGTCCGACGCTTTTTCCGACAGGGTATAAATTGAAAAACCTTTTACAGAACGACTGGGGTTCGCGTTGGCGTGCAACGATATAAACAAATCGCCCTTGCGATTTTCGGCAAACTCTGCACGTTCCGCCAGTTTCAGGTATTTATCACCGCTGCGTGTCATATATGTTTTAAAGCCCGCCTGGTCCAATTGGGCCTTTAACCGACGGCCAACAGATAAAACAATATCTTTTTCTTTGGTTCCGCCCTTGCCTATGCAACCCGGATCTTTACCCCCATGACCGGGGTCAATAACGATTATATTTTTATTCTGGGCGGGCTTTTGGGTCGATGCCCCAGACGATGTAACAGATGATGCAATTTTATCCGCCGATGTCGATGCCGCCGTAAAATCAAACACCAAACGATAATCATTATCGCCGTTTGGTTCCAATAACATTATTTGTGATTTCTGTAACTGAGCAATATTTTTACGTAACGTCGCGACAATCTGTAAATGGTCGCCCGATTGAACCTGAGATATTTCCGAAACCAGTGTTCCCGATGCCAATTTTGGTGTAATTGATGAATCAGCCGACATATTTGTAATATCAACCACTAATTGCTTTTCAGGATATGTTAATGTATATGATGGTCGTGTTGATGTTTCAATTACCAGACGTGTTTTGTCACCCGGTTGAACCCCGGTCCGTATTGAACGCAATGCATTACGTGCCGCAAAAGCCATACGCGGCACCATACCGGCAACAACAACCGACAAACCGGTAATTTTCAAAGCATCACGTCTTGATATTTTCATTGTTTATGAATTATACCAAAAATCAAACCAGTATTCAAGAAAACAGACAATAAAAAAGAACCACCGTTTCCGGTGGTCTGTTAAATTTATTTACTTATACAATTTGCGAACGATTGGGCAATTAACGATGATTCTTCACCCGTCATTGTTCGCACCGGTATCACATAGCAACGACCGCTGTCCCGCATAATAAACACCTTGGTTCCACGAACATATGCACGTTGCATATCGTCAATTTGGGCACTGGTCAAAAATGCGTTCTGGGTTGTTGCCGTATTTGACATTGCCGCCATAACAACCTGGCGTGCGGTATCATAGTCCCACATTTCAGACATTGTTGTTACGTCCATATATACCGACCAATTTTCATACGGATTTTCACGTTCGGTGCTGTCCGTTGGGAAAACGACACCCGTTATTAA
>JAGCRE010000063.1 GCA_017964865.1 Alphaproteobacteria bacterium
CATAACACCGATATTGTTCGGCATTTTTTTGCGTTTTGCAACATATTCATCAAATTTTATATCAACAACCCCGCCACCGCTGGACGAAGCATGGCGAAAAGTACCGTCTGGTAATAAGAATCCCATATGATATACGGCAAGGTCTGTCCCGGTCTTTTTATACATTTCGTCTGACCGGGTTAATACGAACAGTACAACCAGTGGTTCGTTGTTTTGTATCTGTTTCAGGTTTTTGTATGGAATATATTCCAGATCTACCGTTTTGTTTGGTGTTTTTGATACAATATTATGCACGTTTCTAAGCCACGCAGAACGATTTATTGTAACCGTTCGAATTGCAGTTTTACCATATTTTGCACTAACATTTTCAACAATATCGGCATTGTTTGGCAACCATTCGGTTGCAACAAAATGATTGCGACTTAAAAAACCGATTTTGCCGTCTTGGTATCGAATTTTTGTTAATTGTTCAACATCATCGTTTGCTAAGACTGTTTCAACAAACGTTGTACAGTCAAACGCATCAAATCGAATAAGTGGATCGTTATCGGGGGCAAACCCTTCGCCCAGTGGGTCACGAATATATGGCGTGCCAAGGTATTTTTCACCGATAGTCATATGTTGGTTACATGCAACACATATTATCGGCAAAATCAACAGGTCATATATTTTCATTTATCAGATATTTTCTTTTAATAAATTCCCCGTATGGCACAATGTAATTGCAGTCTGGGTATCCATTTCATTTGAATCGGGCAGGGTTGCAATCTTATTCACACACGCAACGATTAAATCAATATCGCCTTCGCCAGCAACAGCGATTTTAACCGTGGCGATACGTTGTTCGTTTGATGACGCCAGCCAGTGTTTTAATGACCCCTTGTCAAAACTGCCCGAACTTTGGGTGCGAAAGAACACAAAAGCCGCCACCAACAATACCGCAACGCCCAATGCTAATTTCAATACAGATTTCATATTTTCCCCCGATTAAATTTTATTCGCAACGAACCAACCAAACGTCATAGTCTGCGTTCTGTAATGGGTTTTCGCCCGGTTCGTTTTTATTCATCCAACCACTGAATATCAAATTATTATTTTGTGATATTTCAACGAACATAAACGCGTTTTCTGCCTGAAACGGGTCGTTTTGTTTGCATGTCCGTACCAAGAAATTTAACTTTTCATATTTTGTATCCACGCCAACAGGAATACTGAAAGTATGATTTTTCCCCGCAGTTTTATCCAATATGGTAATAACCGCGTTTGGACGATCAACATACGCATATGCCACCGGTATAACGGTTATGGCGATGAACAAAGATAATAATAATTTTTTCATACCGCATATAATACCCATCATGTATTGCATTGTCAAATTGATAAATTGCAAAATAAAAAGTCCCACAAAAATGCGGGACCCTTTTATAAACGACGTAAAAAGATTATTTTTCGTCAGCGTTCTTGGCCGATGCAGACAAATCTTCCACGATACGTGCCTTTTTACCAGACAACCCACGCAAGAAGAATAATTTTGCACGACGAACACGACCGGTGCGAACCTTTTCAATCTTTTCAATTGCAGGTGTATATAATGGGAATTTACGTTCCACACCAACGCCATATGATTCACGACGAACAGTGAACGAAGCATTGTTGCTGGGTCCGCCATCACGTGCGATAACGACACCTTCGAACATCTGGATACGGAATTTGTCGCCATCTTTAATTTTTACGTGAACTTTCACTGTATCACCCGCCTTGAAATTCGGGATTTTTTTATCTGCCGCTACTTTTGCGATGTTTGCAGCTTCTACTTTTTTCAAGATACTCATTTTTTATTTTCCTTTATTAAGTCCGGACGACGTTTTTTGGTTAATTCGTCCGATTGTTGTTTCCGCCACCGTTCGATGTTGCCGTGGTGGCCAGACAGCAGGACTTCTGGGACATTAC
>JAGCRE010000064.1 GCA_017964865.1 Alphaproteobacteria bacterium
ATCGAGGCACCCCGGCTGCCCCAACCAAGATAAAATCAAAAAATGGTAAGTTTTTGGAATTGTGGAATTTTTTATGATATAATCTACTAAGAACAAAAGGATTTCCTATGGCAAAGCCATCTGATGACAAGAAAAATAAAAGAAAACAGCAATTCACAGATGCATTGGACAGATTAAAGGGTATTGCTGATAAAGAACAGCATATGGCCATTGCAAACCTGTTGGCGACTGGTGATGAATTTTCTCAGTCATTGGTGTTGTTTGATATCATTATTGATACAGATACAGTACAATCTTTGTTAGTCCAAGATGATGTTCGCATAAAAACATTGTGTGATTTTTATAAAATAAAATTGTCAGATGATGTTCGTGATTTATTGCTTAGTTCCCTGAAACAATCCAGACGGTCGCGCAGAACAAATGTATTATTGAAATCGGGGGTCCAAAAAGAGAGAGAAACTTTCGTTCGGGAAATTGAAACAAGATATTCGGTATCACAACGCAGGTCTAAACAAAAATAGGGGAGAATGATATGGTCAGTAAAATAAGTTGTCCCAAAGTAGATGGCATTTATTGTTTAGATCATTTCTGGAATGATAACGCAATGCCAGAAGAATGTAGACGTATTTTAAGTAAAGATTTATCAACGTACTATGACATGTTCACCCAGGGTAATGATAGAAACTCTCTTATTTGGCGGGAAAATGCGATAGTTATTAGTATGTGTCCGGGACACCACCGCGGAACACATGGCGATTTAAGATTGGTGATGATAGCCGATCCGCGCAAAAATAAAAAAGACTATATGATTTGCCTGTTTTTCCCAGAGTATCATAATAACCAATATAGCAATGCTATCAAAAATGCGGGAGTTGTATATAAAGCATTCGATGAAATAACATTTGCCAGTAAAAAAGAACTTGAACGTTTTGAAAACAGTGCCGCCAAGACGAATGTTAGACCGTTGGTTGTCGTGGGGTTCTATAGGGTGATTTTCCATGAATCTAATGAGAAAAATAAAATATTACAGAATTATAATGAAACAGAAAAGAAATCAAATATTGCATCTGCATCAATGAAACAAATCCAGACGATGTATGAAAATATAATGAATGAACTGCATGATTGGTATGAATGTTTAAGTTCAGAGAAATATACATTTAAAAAGGCTTATAAAGAGGTTTTCGAGCCGTTGTTCCAGCAATGTTCGACAGTGTGCGTAATGGGTTGGGAAGAAGACATAAAAAATATTTTGATGAATACAAAAGATAAAAATTTTGCAGATTTTGTCTTGCCATATCTTGCAATGTGGGAAAATAACAATTCAATTTATTCGATTTCGCACGGTGGATTTGGTATAGAGTGAACATAGTATTTAATTTACAATCACCGCCGTTTGTGGCGGTTTTGTTTTTGTGCAAGTATTTGCCATAGGAATATATGCATTTGTATAAAAAATTTTTGACAATTGGAATTTTCTGTTCTAGATTTCATACGTCAAAAGGAAAAAGAAAAGGAGAGTTCCAATGTCGTTTAGCACAAAATTATTTCCACATTCATTAATTGGTGTTGTTTCTGTATTGCCTGCGTTGCTTGTTATGCCCGCAATGGCGTATGTTTTGCCAACAGACGGATCAACAATAACAGGTGACTTGGACGAAATGCAGGTCGTATTGTCGGGCAGAAAAGTCGCTTTTGAAAATGTTTCTGCATCTGGTGTTGTTGAACCGCAATACAGTGGGGCGGTTATTGAAAATTTAGGCAATGCGACAATGTCTGGGGATAATTTATTTACTCTTAATTCGGCACCTGCGGGCGGGGTTCTTTATAACACTGGCACAATGAATTTGAACGGTGTTTTTGGTGGAATTGATGATACAGATCCAGAACATCCGTTGTCTTTGGGTAATTCTGCAAGCAATGGTGGTGCAATTTATAATGCTAACACTGGACGTATGGAGGTTGGTGGAACATTTACATCAAACAATGCATCCAGTTGGGGTGGTGCAATTTATAATGCTGGAAACTTGACCGTCGCTGATAATACTGCATTTAATTACAACAAGGCTGGTTCGGTTGGTGGTGCAATAACCAATGCGTTGGGAACATCTGTGTTGACGTTGGGTTCGGGTGTTACGTTTACTGGGAACGAGGCTGGTAATGACGGTGGTGCAATTGGAAATTACAAGGGTGCAACACTGGTGAACGGAACAACGTTTACCGGTAATAAGGCACAGACAGGTACAACCGATGTGGATGCAATTGGTGGTGGTGCAATGTCTTTGGGTGCTGAATCTACAACACAAATTGCAAATGCGACATTTGATTCTAATACGTCTGGGTTTAACGGGGGTGCGATTGGAACAAGAAATGCGTTATCGGCAAGTAATGTTGCTGCGGCATTAGATATCACAGATTCTATATTTACTGGTAATAAGGCCCTGGGGACCGTTACATCAACGTTTAAAGATGGTACGATTACTTTGACGGGTGGTAATGGCGGTGCGTTGGATAACCATTTTTATAACAGTGCAAGCAAAGATGGTTATGCATACGTCAGTGGTTCAACATTTACAAATAATGAAGCATTGAACGGTGGTGCAATCTACAACAATGGCACAGCAGATTCTGCGGGCAACATTGCAAAATTGTATTTGTCTGATTCAACGTTTGGAAACAATGCCGCTTCTGATAAAGGTGGGGCTATATATAACAAAGGGACTTTGAGTCTTGTCGCGGAAAATGACGATGTGTCCTTCTTTGGTAATACAGCCAATGGTTCAAATAACGATATTTACAATGTTGGAACGTTGAATTTGAATGCTTCAAGCAATAGACTTATATCGTTTGCGGGTGGTATTGATGGTGCCTCAGGTACAATGGACATTACAGGCGAAGGTTTGGTCGATGTGTCCAATACATTAAATGGTCAGACTGTTACAGTTCATCAGGGTCAGTTGCATTTGAGTGATGCGATGACTTTGAACGATACAACAATTAATGTTTTGGAACACGCGGCAATCAATACCCAAGATAATGCAATTAACGACTATTCTTCCAAAATAACTTTGCAGAACAATGCGGGTGTTCTTGCCGATGCAAATGCGTCCAGTATGGATAAGTTTGGAATTGCATCTGGTAACACCGTCACGTTATCTGGATTAAAGATGTTGGCTGATTTGGAAACAACATCCGAAGACCGCAATTTGGCGACGGCCGGTGATGTTACAATTGATCCGGCGTTAAAGGTTTATACAACTGCAAACAAATATGCGGTTACGGGTAACACCAGCGACAATGGAAAAATTACTATTGCCAAGGACGGCATTGGTGGTTTAAGTGCCGCTGTTACCAGTACGGATGCAGGAGCCCAGGAAACAGTGAACTATGCAATTACTGGTGCGGTCGATGACGCAACTGTTACAGCCGATGTCGAAATCAAAAAGGCAGCCTTTACATTGGTGGGTGCCGGGACCGAAGCCGGTGATACGGGTGTTACACTGGATAAAAAGTTGGCGGTTGATGGAACATCTTCGTTGTCGGTTGAAAACGCCAAGATTGCTGGTGAAGGTTCGATTGATAATGCAAACGAATTGTCTGTCAGTGCTTCAAATGTTGACGTTGATGTTAATAATGCTGGAAATACAACATTTACAGATACAACGTTCGCGACGGGCAATACGTTTACAAATGCAGTTGGTGCAACAACTACATTGTTAGATTCAGTCATCAACGGAACATTCCGTAACTTTGGTATCGTGCATTCAGACCCGACAACAATCGCAGGGTTGTATGACAATGTTGGTTATACCGATTTTGATAACGATACGTTTGATACAACTGCGGAATTGCGTAATACTGGAACAGTTGACCTGAAGAACAGTGTTACATTTGAATCGGGTGCAACGATTACTGGCGACGGTGTGATGAATATGTTGTCGGGAACAACGCACTTTAATAATACTGCGTCCAGCAATACATTAAAGTTGGCATCGGGTGCAAAGTTTGACGGAACGTTGGCCAGCACCGGTGTGTTGGATACACGTAACGCAAACATTGATACTGGATTGGGAACGGTAACCGGTGGTGACCTGTTCGTCGATGCGAACTTGGTCGCGGGCAGTGTCGATTCGTTTGCCGATACAACTGGTGCAACAATCAAGGGTATCAAATTGGCAAATGCCGGTTATGGCACATCTAATAAGGTCGAATTAGATTTTGGTGCCGCGTCATTGGATGCCAATGTAGAAGTCGAAGGAACCAATTACTTTACCAAGGTTGAAAAAGACGGTGACAATATCGTGTTCAGCGATAAGTTGATTAACGAATCGAACCTGGATGCGAAATTGGGTTCTTGGACCGGTGGTAACTATATTGGAGCAAATTCAGATATGACACATGATGCAAATGGAACAACATATCAAAATGTTGGCCAGGCATTAAAGAATCTGGATACCAATGTAAAAGCAAATGCTGATGCAATCGCAACGTTAAATGGCGATTCAGAAACAGCAGGTTCGGTTGATTATAAGATTGCAAATGCAACAATCAATCAAAGCCAGGTTTCTGGGTTAGATACAACGTTGGCGGGCAAGCAAGATAAGTTGACAGATGCCCAGTTAGCAGCGGCAAATTCTGGTATCACTGCGGACAAAGTATCAACGTATGATGGTTATGCAACGACGATATCAAGCAATAGCACTGCGATTGCAACGTTGAACGGTGATGCAGAAACAGCAGGTTCGGTTGATTACAAGATTGCA
>JAGCRE010000065.1 GCA_017964865.1 Alphaproteobacteria bacterium
AATTGTCGAAGCGGTTGGCGATATGGTCCTGCGTAGTGGCCAACGTTTGGTATGTATTAAAAAACGTGAAAAACCGTTCTTGATTACAGATACTGCGTCCGTAATGGCATTGGCTGAGGCAAACGTTGCCCAATCGATGATGTCGGCTCAATCGTTGAATAATATGACCTATGGCTATGATATGGCGGCAATCAATACTGCAACTATTAATAATACCGGCACCCCGGTTATGATTGGCAACACATCGAACACTGCGACATCTGGGTATTATATGCCGGCGGGCTTTGTTGCCGGCCAGGTATATCCACAACCTGCAACAATCACCCCAATGCTCCAGTCGTCATCATCGGGTGGTGTTACAATGATGCCAACCGAACGTGTAACGGCTGGTTCGTATTTACCACAATCTAACATACCACTTATCACCAGTAACCAGTCCGGCGTTGCCGTTGAATTAAAATCTGATTCTTCGGTCAAGGCATTGAACGATTACTGGGTCGATTTGTTGGCGAAATTCAGTGGCGACAATGGAACTGGATTATTAACACCATATAAAGACAAAGTGTTCTTTGCGGTTGATGAACAGGGTGTTGGCGAATTGGGTTCATCTGCATCGACGGCACGTTTGTATCGTCTGCGTATTGGGCCAATGGCTGATATTGATACGGCACAAAAACTGTGCGACCAGTTGTTAAAGTTCAGTGGAACCAGTTGCAGTGTTGTTCGCATACAGTAACATATTGGATTTGTAACAGATGAGTAAGTTAAGACAGCAATTTCAAAACATACGCAATTCCACCCCAAAAAGTGTCCAGTGGTTGTTACTGGGGGCGACTTTTGTTGTTGTATTGATATTGTTAACGTTGCTTATGACAGATGGCAAAGACAAAATAAAACCCAAGGCCCATGATGAAGTTCCGGTAAAAATAACTCTGTCTGCTGATACCGTTGATTGGGCAAATATAACGGTTGGCACAAAGAAAACAGAAACGATTTCTGTGCGTGCGACCGCCCCAGCCAAGGTATCAATGGGTCAAAATAAAAATGTTGCGGGTTTCAGTGCGAAAACAACAT
Organism: Alphaproteobacteria bacterium; assembly: GCA_017964865.1. The sequence continues at coordinate 1,075 of JAGCRE010000065.1, forward strand.
GCACCGATGCTGCGGTAATTGGCGAAAAGATTTCGTGTAATGTATATTTGGAATATAAACCAACCGTTGCAGCAAAACCGGAAACATTAACACTGTCGATATACTATCGCGGTGAACACGAACCCGAAGAAATGAAATCTGCAGAAAAGATTATGGTTATTTTGGGTGCTGATTCACCACAACCAGTTGTGAAACCTGCCCCGGCACCAAAACCTGTGGTTTTACCAGAAACTGATATTGATGACGAAGATGAATTTGATATTGAACCAACATATGTTGCACCGAAACCCGCGGCTAAGGTTGATCAATCGGTTAAATCAATTGCACCATCAGACCCATTTGCAGACGAAATAAAAATATCCACCAAAAAACCTGTTGTTGATACGCCAATGGCCCCTGCGATACAACCAAGTGAAAGTTGTTCGGACTTTGCTTTCCCGGGTTACGATATGTATGGTGCACAAAGTGGGTGGATAAAACCAGAAAGTGGCGGATATTATTTCTATCCGTTTTCTGATCGTAATTGCAAAAATGCAACGGGCATATATAACCCTGGCACTGGGTTAATTGTTGATATAAAAGATAATGGTAAAAAAATCGGGACCGATGCCGAACATGTAAATTCTGTACTGGCAACTGGAATTGTTCCAACACTGTCGTCATCACCACGTACGGGTCGCGTTGCCAGTCGCCAAACAAATATGTTAAGTGAACCTGTGGGTCAAATGGGCAAAATCGAATTAACCCCGGCCCCGGTATCAGATGTGGAATTTGATACGACCGACCAATACGCTGTTGTATCGACACAACCATATGACCGCACATTTATCCTGCGTCAATATAAACCGATTCCGGCCACAATCGTATCGGACGTTCGTGCCGATACTGCACTGGATGCCGAAAATCTGCATTTCCCGGTGCGTGCAACGGTTGACCGTAATGTATATTCGGATAATGGTCGCACAATTATTATTCCAACTGGAACATTGTTGCTGGGGTATGTAACGGGTAAAGTTCCAGGACCATATAAGGCAATTGGTCGTATGAACATAAAATGGTATCAATTTGTTTTACCAAATGGTGTTGAATTTAATTTTGATAGTGATGAACCTGTATCTGCGGATGCCCAGGGGCGTATTGGTGTCCCGGGTCGGGGCAGCACCGATTATTTGGAACAATTTGTTATGCCGATGTTGACATCTATTGTCCCGGCCGCGGTCAATATGATTGCACCAGTTGCCGATAAATTTGTTAATCAAATTGATTTAGACAACAACACCGTCGTGCAAAGCGGAACACTGCGTTCATCTGAATTGGCAAAGAATGAAATTATTACTGCCTGGAACCAGGTGGCCCAGAAATTATTGGTTGATATGATGGATAACACTGTTCCGCCGTTCACAATTCCAGCCGGAACCCGCATTACAGTATATTCGCCAAACGATTTAATGGTTGCATGCACAACTAATGAAAAATGCTTGGTCAAAAATCATCGTCCAAACACAACACGTCCAACACCACGTTGGGGTGCAACCGCAGATCCAAACGATGGTTCATGGGTGGGCCAGGCACGTTCATTTAATATGGAACGCTATTGTGCACGCGATTCAAATGGTATTTGGGGCATTGATAAAAGCCAGTCTGCTGCGGACATTACAATGAATTCTGGTTATTCATACAGCACTGTGTTGGGTTATTGCCAATCATTAAATTACCAGGCAATAAATAACGCAAAACAGGAAGCGTTATATCAAAACCAACAAGACCCATATAATTCAAACAGTGTGGCCAGCACCGGTGGCAAGGGAACACAAGCCTATAACGAAAAAGTATTGGGATTGAAATATAATGAAAATGGTGCGATTGAAAATCCGTTCCAGAAATCAGATACATCAAAAGCCGAATCAGAACCAGTGATAAAATGTATCGATGGCAGTAATCCCGATTCATATGGTTGCTGTCCGGGTGAAATATATACAGATATGGGTGACCAAGGGTTTAATTGTTGCCCAGACACCGGTGGCGATTGTTTCCCGCCAATACTGTAACGACATAAAACAAATCTAATTAAAGCCCCACAATATGTAGGGCTTTTTTTAATTCAAGGATTATAAATGAACACGTCTTGAAACACCGTATATATTTTCATTATAAAAAGGCATGCCATATTTGTGCATGCTTTTTATTTAATATGCGTTTTTCGATTCGCAAATATAAAAATAAAAATCACAAACGAATCGAAAAACCGATTCGCGTATCAACCCAAAGTTGTAACAATTTATATATTTCTCTCGAAATTCTATAAACATATAACAAAGACTTTTAACCAAGGAGAATAAAAAATGACACAAACACAAATAGCATACCAACAGGAAAAATTTCACAATGCCGAACAATTATGGTTTTGGTTTTTGTATTCAAAATCAATCCAAAATGGTTATGTTCGTCAAAGCGGTTCGCCAACACGTCGCCCATGTGAATTGCTGGATGTTGAAACATTAATAACAAAACTTTATCTGTGCGGGAAATTAAACGATGAACAATTATCTGTTATGAAAAAATTTGGCGACAAACGTCGTGCCCCACACCAATATATTTGGTCGGAAAATCGTGCCGCTGCATTATGGCGAACCGCAATGGATACAATTGAAAATGCCGCAGCAGAATATGGCTGGATTGAAAAATAAAGAAAAGGATTTTATTATGATTATTATCGCTTTTTCCAAAAACACATCTAAAATTCTGCCACGTATGTTGTGCCGTCGTTTTCGTCATTGTGCACCAATAATATGCAACGGACACGATTTGGTTTTACATCAATTTATACGACACAATCATATTGAACAAATACATATTAACCCCCGCGATATTGAAATATTGCGGACACATGGTTGGGAATTTATTTATGTTTCACCAACAATAAACACCAACCATTTCGATTATATGCGTGCATATTCGTGTGTTGATTTATCAAAACGTGCAATTGGATTAAAATCGATATTTATACAGACACCATACGGTCTTTATAAGCATCTACAACAAAAATAAAAATGCCCAAACGGGCATTTTTATTTTTCAGAATTCTTTTTAATTATATACATCTGGGCAATACCAAACAGATTTGATACCGTCCAATATAACACCAACCCAGCCGGCATCCACGCAAACATTACCGTAAATACTATCGGCATCCAACGCATTGCACGTTGTGTCTGGGCGGCAACATCATTTTTATCTGCCCCCTTTGTCTTTGGTGATTGAATCCGCTGTTGCCACCACATTGATACGCCCATCAATATCGGCAATATGAAATATGGATCCATTGTTGCCAAATCAGATATCCATAAAAAATCAGCATTACGCATTTGAACCGATATTATCAACGCCTTGTATAACGCAAAGAAAATTGGAATTTGAATCAACATCGGTAAACATCCCGACATTGGTGATGTCTTGTGCGTCTGATACAATTTCATCATTTCAATTTGCAGACGTTGTTTATCATTTGCATATAATTTCTGGATACGTTGCATTTCTGGTTGCATTTTCTGCATTGCCGCCATTGATGTATATGATTTGCGTGTTAATGGCCACAACAACAGACGTAACAATATCGTCATTATGATAATCGCAACACCATAATTCATAACAATTGCATTTATCGTATTTATCAACCACAACATTGGCATTGCCAAAAACCAAAACCAACCATAATCAACCGTCTTGTCAATACCTGGTATTGTTTGCGATGCACCTTTTAATATCGAACTGTCGCGTGGACCGACATAAAGATATGATTTGATATTGGCCACTTCCCCAGCGGTAACACCAATATTGCGGGTATTTATTTCCGTTTGATATAAATCGCCATATTTTTGACCACGTATCGTTTGATCAGGCGTATCAATATCTGCAATCGTTTCCCAGTATTGATCAACAAACCCCGCAAAACCATTTGTTGTTGTGTATGCATATGGCTTTTTATTTAATGCCCGCCAATCATCGTGTTCAACGTCGCCATTGGCATATACGACCAACCCGGTATAAACACCCGCCGAAGACGATTTATCCCCACCACGACGTATTTTTGCATATGGCGAAAAAGAATAATCTTTCTTGGTATTATTTTTAATTTCATCATTTACCGTTATAACATAATCGTTCACCGCAATTGTGCGACGAAATTCAACACCATCGGCATTACGCCACACATATGAATCACCATCCGTTTTCCAGACCGTATCAACACCCGGTGCGATTGTACCAACACCAATGACACCAATTTCAGCAAACGCATTTTCACCCGATAATAATTTCACTGTATCGGTGCTGTCTGTTGATGCGGGGAAATCACGCAAATCAACATTTGATATACGCAGACCTTGAACATTTACCGATATTTTATCTGCCTTGATTTCATACGTTGGAACATTGGATATATCCGCCTCAACCATTGGTGTATCTGGAATATTTGTAACGTTGGTATTTTTACCAAACATTATTCCAATCACCCACCACAGGGCAACAAATATCAAAAACCAGCGAAAGAAACCACCGCCAGATTTTTTCGCATTTGCGTTACGGTTGGCGTTCCATGCCATAAATCCAGAATTGTTATTATCCAAATATTTAACCATTTTATTTTTCCTATTGTTTATTTATACAGCGACGACGTGCGATAATCCAATTTAATATATACAAACCGACACCAACACAGATAAAAATATCCCCCACATTAAATGCCGGCCAATGTGCCCCACCAATATGAAAGTCCAAGAAATCAATTACCGCACCAAAACGAATTCTATCAATTAAATTTCCCAACGCCCCACCAATAATAAATGCCAACGGCAGACGTTCATATGCGACACTGCGACGTGTCATATAGTATGTTAAAAAACCAATCACAAAGGCGGTTATCACGACAATAATTATTGGTGCAACCTCGCCTAATGCACGAAACAGTGAAAACGACGTTCCTGGATTCCATGTGAACACAACGTTAAAGAAGTTTGTCACATGTGCCATTAAATACGGCACCGGTATCAATTCCCATGCACGACCAAATGCGGGCACATCACCCGTTATAAGTTTTACCAGGACACCCTTAGTCACCTGGTCCAACAAAATGATTGCCAGAATAATAGCCAAATACTTGAATATTTTTTTCATGTAAAAGCCTTTGTTATATAACAGATTTGAATATAGCAATATGAACATATAAAATCAAATAAAATGTCCCACAATTGTGGGACATTTGTTATTCTGCTAATCGCACAGAGTTATCAAGCCCCGCATAGTCCCCATCTCGCAATTCATTTAACACGCTGTGCAGTTTTGCGTCCGAAAACCCCATATGATGCAACGCACGGAATCCCAATATAAACGCAGTTTCAATCGTTTCTGGCATTGCCCGGAATGCACCATGCTTAAGCAACGTCTTGCATTCGGCCAAGTTGCGTGCACGAACAAAGACTTTGACCCGTGGTGCAATCGACTTTACCGTCAAAAGTGCATCTTTGGCAGATTCCGCGTTATCCAGTGCGATAATTACCGCGTCCGTTTTGCGTGGGTGCAGACCAAAATTAGTCAACACTTCCCCATTTTTACAATTACCAAACACAACGTTATATCCATTTTCACGACCACGCACGATTGCATTTACATCCATATCTATGGCGACATATGACACACCATTTTTTTCCATCAGTTTTGCAACAATTTGACCAACACGACCAAATCCCAAAATAACCACAGACGGATTTACTTCCAACCCCGAACGATCCAAACTGCGTGGACGATATGCCGCAAACACCCAACCGCGACGACGCAGAAAATCATAAATCGCCAACAATACCGGTGTCGTCATAATCGACAAGATTATAATTGCCGTTAAAACTTCGGAACTGGTTGATGGAATCGCACTTATTCCAGCGGTCTTCATCGTTTGTAACATAAGCAGGCCAAATTCACCCCCCTGGGATAACATCAATGCCATAAACACCGCGTCTGGAACCATTGTTCCACGCACACGTGACACCATAAACAGTGCCATAAACTTTACAAATACTAATCCCCCAAGGCCGACCAAAACATATTGCCATTTATCCATTAAAAGTGGCACATTCAACCCCATACCCAACGCGATAAAGAAGAACGCCAAGAACAACATCGAATATGGACTTATCTCTGCACTTATTTGGTGACGATAAATTGTTTCAGACATCAACATACCGGCCAAGAAAGCACCCAATCCAACCGGCAACCCCATCATATCCAAAACCGTCGCCCAGATAACGATGTTTAACATAACGGTTAATAACAAAGCCTCGCGACTCTTCAATTTTATCACACGTTTTAACAGCGGATTTAATACAAATCGTCCAACAATAACAACCGATATAATCAACAGCATTGACAATACCGCAATATCAATTGCTGTCGCCCCCAGGTTGAAAGATTTACCTGCAAACAACGGTAACATCGCCAAAATTGGAATCGATAACAAATCTTGGAAAAGCAAAATTGAAAAACTTTGGTTACCAACGTTTGTGTTTAATTCATTTCGGTCGGACAATAATTGCAAATCTTCGGACGTGCTGGACATTGCCAAAATCAACGCAACCATTATACAGCCCAAAACCGACCAACGTGTTATTCCAAACAAAATCGGGAACAGCATAATCGCAACCGTCAACACCTGGGACGCCCCCAGTCCAAATATATTTTTCCGCATACTCCACAGGCGACTCATATTGATTTCAAGTCCAATATTAAACCACAAAAACAGAATACCCATATCGCCCAGCAACTGCCACGTCTGGTTCATTTCAAAAAGGTTTAATCCAAACGGCCCCGAAATCACCCCCGCCGCCAGGAACGCAACCAACGCACCAATACGCACCGCACGCAGCATGCACACCAGCACGAACAAGACCCCAAAGAAAATTAAAAAAGATAATGGCATTTTTCTCTCTCCGCTTTTGTTGTATTATATCACAAACTTCGTGCAATTTTTACAAATGTTTCGGGTGATAATTCTTCGGCACGTTCGGTCCCGTTTAACCCAAATGCCGACCAATCAATCCCCTGAATAATCCCACGTATCATTTTACGACGTTGCCCGAAAAGTTTTGCTGTTAAACCTTCTATTTTTTCCAAATCGCCAATTTGCTTTATTTTTGTTTTGTTTGGAATAATTTGCACAACTGCACTTTCCACCCGCGGTCTTGGAACAAAAGCCGTCGATGGCACACCAAACAGAATTTTTGCATCGGTTAATAATGACGTTAAGACCGACAAGCGTCCATATTGTTTGTCGCCCGGGCTTGCGACAATGCGTTCGGCAACCTCTCGCTGGAACATCAATGTCATTGATTTTATCGGTGCACCCAACACAATTTGATGCAGCCATTGTAATAATAATTCTGTGCCAACGTTGTATGGTAAATTTGCACAAATTGCGTATTCACGCACCCCCAACGAATTAAAGTCAACCCGCAATGCATCACCATAAATTATTTCCAACCGTCCATTGGACGCATCGACAATTTTACTTAAAATCGGTTCGGTTGTTTTGTCTTTTTCAATCGCAATAACGCGTTTCGCCCCCGCCAACAATAATGCCCGGGTCAGGCCTGCTGGACCCGGTCCAACCTCAACCACCGGGATTTTTGTAATATCGGGCACACCACGTGCAATTCGCCCCGTCAGGTTCAAATCAAACAAGAAATTTTGGCCAAACTGTTTTTTGGGCTCCAATCCGCAATCACGCATCATTTCGGCAACCGGTGGCAAAGATTCTATTCTTTCTGTCATAATTCACGTCGCCCCCCAAACGCCAACGATAATGTGCCATCATCGATATAGTCTAAATCGCCACCCAATGGCACACCCGATGCCAGTTCGCTAAACTTTACATTTTCATTACCAACAACCGACATAATATAGTGCTGGGTTGTTTTGCCTTCGACCGTATTCGGCAACGCAAAAATAATTTCGGTTATGTTTTCGGTCTTTATGCGATTGCCCAGGTTTGATATATTCAAATCTTCGGGCATAACCCCCGCCCCGCCCGACAGAAGATTTCCAATAATGTGATACCGCCCATGAAACACCGACGATTTTTCCAGCGTCCACACATCGCCCATATCACGCACGACACAAATCTGCCCATTTTGACGGGATAAATCGCGACAGAATTCACAAGTCCCCACATTTTTATCGGTCAACACCCCACACACCGGATATGGCACAACATTTTCAGTTTCATCCAGAATTGCCGCTGCCAGGTTTTCTGCCCGACCATCACGCGTTTGCAAAATCGACAGAACAATACGCACCGCCGCCCGATTACCGACACGTGACAACTTTGCAAATTGTTTTATCAAACGTTCAATTTTTGGATTCACAACCC
>JAGCRE010000066.1 GCA_017964865.1 Alphaproteobacteria bacterium
AGTTGATGACAAAAAACCTGTCGTGGCTGACAAACCAATTCCAGCCCCCCAGAAAATCGTCAAAAAAACTTCACCAGCACCAAAACCAAAACAAGAAAAAGAGGCAAAAGTGACACAAATCACACCACAAAAACCACTTGAACCAAAGCACATCGCAACAACAAAAACATTGTTAGATTGGGCAAAATACTTCAATGTTATGCCAAGTTTTATGATGTTGGTATTCAAACAATTGATACATAATTCATTTAGTGGCGATAAATCTATTGCACAAACAATCGAATACAAACATCACCCCAGCACAATTGATGATACAGAAAAATTCACCGTATCGAACATTGATACGCTTAGTGCATTTATCAAATCAAAACGCAATAACTTTTTGACTGAAAAGCAAGTTGTAATGTTCAATAATTATCGTTTTAAAGCCCAAGAATTAATCGCACAATGTAAAAAACTTTCACAAACATACAGCGAAACATCTATTCAGTCGTATTTTTATCACATCGATATGTTACCCGAAGAAATGCATGATAATCGAACATATTATTTTGTAAAAAAGAACCTGCCTCAATTCATAGATGCATTTTTCCCAGATCCACGAGCCAAGGCAAAGTGTGACTTATGGTCAACAACATCTGTTGCGGCAAAACTGGGGCTGGACTATGATAAATTTATGCAATACATCGACACATTACCACTTGATTTCAAAAACAAATGGTTTGTTGGAAACGAGTCTTCGACAAATCCAGATAAAAAATTCAAATCAATCTTTTTTGATGATTTGAAAGCGTTGCTTATAAAAACAACCGATTACAGACCTGTGATACTGAACGCAATAGAAGAAACCCAATTAACAGAATTAAAATCGTTGCTTGATTTAACGTCATTGGAAAAAATTGTTAACGAATTGTCCACAATGTTACAAGATGCCAACCGCAAATTGATTGACACCAAACAAGAACATGCCACCATATCAAGCGAAATAGCAGAAAAAACCGCCAATGGTTCATTTAACTTGTTACAGGCATTATATGCTAAGGCACAATCCGCAACCACTGACGTTATTACAGCACAACAAAATGTTGAATCTGTATCTGCCCGCTTTAACAAGGCGAAATCTTTGTTGGATCAACGCAATATCGCCCTGGCAGAAAAAGAAGCCGCAGAAAAAGTCTTGAAAACCAAACAAGAAATTTTACAGAACACCGATAACGAAATTAAAAAATTCTTGCAAGAATCAATCAACACAAACCAAAGATAAAAATTTGTGTGATTAGATTTTAACACATGGTCGGTAACATTAAAAACAAACGGGGCAAACGCCCCGTTTTATTATTTTTTCTTTTCCGATTTCTTATCTGTCTTTTTATCGTCTGCGACTTCTTTGTCTTTATCATCACTTGCGACCGCTGGTTCATCCGCTGGGGTTGCCGGCACAAACGTCAATCCTTCTTGCATTTTGGCCAACGCAATTACCATACCAATACCACGTTGCAACTGATAATCACGTGCGTCTTTTTCTTCATCTGTCAAATCTTTTTCATCATCATCATCTTTATCTGACTTTTTCGAATCTTTGTCTTTGTTTTTCTTTTTTGCCGCATCGTTTTTCAGTGAATTTTTGAACGACGCTTCGGAATACGTGCTTTCTTTTTTCTCAACAACCTCTATTTTACTTTGCAGGACTTCGATATCTGGTGTAATACCTTCGTTTTGAATTGAACGACCCGATGGTGTATAATAGCGTGCAATTGTTATATGAATTGCGGTTCCATCACCCAACGGTTTTTGTTGTTGCACACTGCCCTTGCCAAAACTTTGCGATCCCATAACAATGCCACGATGATTGTCTTGAATTGCCCCAGCAACAATTTCTGATGCCGATGCCGAACCATGATTAATCAAAACAACAATGGGTTTGCCATTGGTCATATCACCTGGTTTGGCAAATGCACGATCAATATCTGTTTTTTCTTTGCCGCGTGTCGAAACGATTTCACCACTGTCCAGGAAAGTGTCCGAAACATCAATCGCCGCAGTTAAATATCCGCCTGGGTTATTACGCACGTCAATTATATACCCAATAACATCTTTCTTTTCCAGATTCTTTATCGCGTCGTGTAATTCCTTGGTCGTTGTTGCCCCAAAATCAGATATACGCAAATAACCAATTTTTGGTGCCTCTTCGTCTGCATCAGCCAACTGTTTTTCCCCGAACTTTACAGACTTTACCTTTATAATATCACGTTTTAATGTTATATCGCGTGGTTCTTCGCCATCAGAAATGATGGTTAGTTTGACCTTTGTTCCTGGGCGACCCTTCATTTTTTTGACCGCCTGATTCAAAGTCAAATCAAACACTTGTTCACCATCAATATGGGTTATATAGTCGCCCGCCTTTATCCCTGCCTTGGCTGCCGGTGTATCATCGATTGGCGAAATAACACGCACCGCACCGCGGTCAGACGTAATTTGAATTCCCAACCCACCAAATTCGCCATGTGATTTATCGTTAAATTCTTTGAAATCGTCAGCCGACAGATATGATGAATGTGGGTCCAATTCCCCCAACATACCGTTCATTGCGGCCTCAAGCATTTTCTTTTCATCGACTTCTTCGACAAAACTTTCACGTGCGGTTTCAAAAACCAATGCAAATTTCTTTAATTCTTCGTAAATTTGTTCATCGGTCAAATGCACAATAGGCTCTTTTTTCTTGTCTTTTGGTGCTGCGAACGATGTGATTGGAATAATTAATGCTAAAATCAAACATAATTTCTTGAACATACTTGTTTTCCTTTTATAAACTTTTAGACTAAATGATACACCATAATAATCCATATCGCAAATTATTTTTTGTAAATATAATTGACA
>JAGCRE010000067.1 GCA_017964865.1 Alphaproteobacteria bacterium
GTTTCATACTTTTTTCATCGTCCCGATTCATATTATAAATCATATATAAAATGTCGCTGCTTAAATTAGTTTTTAAATTAAATTTTTCATTAAATTGAATTTGGAACTTTAACGCACGCATAACCGTTTGCGGTTTTCCATATAACGCTGTCCCGCCGGTTTCGTCGTATATAACGTGTTGCGGACTGATTGTTTTTGATTCCAAAAATTCATCAAAGAATATAGATTCAATTATTTTATTATCGTGCATACGGTAATACAAACTGTTGCAATTAAAGTCAAAGTAATTTGCAATAATACCTTCGGGTTCGTTCGTATAGTGTTGGAACACATCAATGGTGCCAAAGTTTTTAACAAACACCTTTACCCCACCAAGTGAATTTTTCCGCATACCCAATATGTTTGGATTTTTATCAATATTTCTTAACGGTTCGGGTAAAATCACATCTAAATCTTTTGGGGCTGTTTTATTTCCAGACATCGCCCCCAGCACACAATCACGCACCGCACCACCAACAACACACATATCACGAACATTTAACGCACTTGCAACACGCAACACTGTATTGGTGAATTCGACCGGCACATTTATAAAAGATTCTTTGTCTGTCATTATTAAACTCTAAAACAAAAATGCCCGAACGGGCATTTTTATTTTTTTTATGCTGCTGCAGTAAACACTGTCTGGACGTCGTCGTTGTCTTCCAACGCATCAACCAATCGTTCAACTTTGGCATATGCTTCGTCGTCCAAATCCATCGGCATATTTGGAATCCATGTCAATTCTGCACTTTCTGGTTCGCCCAAAACATCTGCGATTGCCTTTTGTGCCGTCATAAAATCGTCTGGTTTGGTCGTGATAATGAAACCCTCTGGGGATGTTTCCAAATTGTCCGCCCCCGCATCCATAACGATTTCCATCATTTCGTCTTCGGTTTTGCCGATTGATGCCGGATACATAATTTGACCTGCACGTGTGAACATAAATACGACCGAACCTTCTTCGCCCATATTGCCACCATTTTTGGCAAAAATGTTGCGAACTTCGGGAACGGTTCTGCGTGGGTTATCGGTCAACGCTTCGACAATAACTGGAACGGCACCCGGACCATAACCTTCATACCGAACGGCAACATAGTTTTCGGTATTGCTGCCCGATGCCTTATCAATTGCACGTTTGATATTATCGTTCGGCATAGAATTTTTACGGGCCTGTAATATCGCCAGACGCAAACGTGGATTGTTGTCTGGATTTGCATCGCCCAACTTTGCCGCCATTGTTATTTCACGTGCCAGTTTTGTAAACAAACCGGAACGTGCCGCATCAACCAGCCCTTTCTTGTGCTGAATGTTATGCCATTTACTGTGTCCACTCATATTTGACCTTTTGATTATTTTAGATTAAAATTACAGCAAAAGGATAACAGATGATTGGAAAATTGCAAGGTATTGTTGATTATATTGGCGACGGGTTCATAATTTTATTGGTCCATGACGTCGA
>JAGCRE010000068.1 GCA_017964865.1 Alphaproteobacteria bacterium
ACAAAACCGCGTGCTGTTCGATATTTTAGTGCTGCTTCAATTGCGTCTGCCTTGCCCATACCGTTCATAAAAGACGAATTTATATGATCGCCGTCACCTTCCCATACTTTATCTGGTTCGCCACCCGACAACACTGGAATTATTTCCAAACCAAACTTTTTTGCAAAATCCCAGTCACGTGAATCGTGTGCCGGCACCGCCATAATTGCCCCGGTTCCATAGTCTGTCAAAACATAGTCCGATATAAAGACCGGAATATCGATATCATTAAACGGATTTTTCGCCATAATTCCGTCCAGACGAACACCTGTTTTATCTTTGGTTATATCGGTGCGTTCAAATTCAGATTTCGCACGTGCCGCTGCGATATATTCACGAACCGCGTCTGCATTGATTATTTTGTTTTCATCCAGCCATTTTGCCACCAATGGATGTTCCGGTGCCACCACACAGAATGTCGCCCCATATATCGTATCAACACGCGTGGTATATACGGTCAAAACATCATCGAAAACCTTGAAATCAACTTCGGCACCATACGAACGCCCAATCCAGTTTATTTGTTGCGTCTTGACGCGTTCTGGATAATCAACCAACGCCAAATCATCAATTAACCGGTCGGCATATTTAGTAATCGCCAAATTCCACTGTAATTTCATTTTCTTTTCAACCGGTCCATGACAACGTTCGCAACAACCGTCTTCCAGTTCTTCGTTGGTCAGGTTTGTTTTGCAATTTGGACACCAATTCATCGGCAATTCAGATTTATATGCTAAACCCGCATTAAAGAATTGAATAAACATCCACTGGGTCCATTTGATAAATTCTGCATCCGATGTTGCAACTGTTGATTCTGGATCAAAAGACAAACCCATAACCGCGATATCTTTTTCGAAAATTTTAATAAGTTCCGCCACAGAATCACGTGGATGCTTTCCAACCTTGGTTGCGTATTTTTCAGACGAAATACCCATAGAATCATACCCAATGGGGTATAACACATCGAAACCGCGTGCACGCTTGAAACGTGCCATAACATCCATACCAGTATATGGCAACATATGTCCCACATGCAGACCCGACCCAGACGGGAAAGGAAATTCAATCAAATTATAATACTTTGGTTTTGCACCGTCGTTTTTCGGCACAAATGCACGCGCGTCACGCCATTTGGCCTGCCATTTTGCCTCACGTTCTTGAATTTTCTTCATATTTTCGTCTGCCATGGGTCGAACTCCATAATATAAATGTTAAAAGATTACCCAATTCTATAATCAACCCCCACGAAATTCAAGATTTTTTAATAAAAAACATTTTCTTATATCATTGTCATTGCGACCCTGCGAAGCAATCCAGCAACAATTTTGCTAAAAACCGCAGAAACCCGCCACTTTTTAGGCATTTCAAGACATAAAAACACCACAAAAAAACCGCTAAAACCCGCAGAAATCCGGCACTTTTGTAAAATTACGGGACTGGGGCGGGGTACCAATCACAAAATCCAGATTACCACGAAAACACACCCAAAACACCATCAATCCCAAAAGTGCAGTTTGTAAGTTATATCAACGTCATACATATAACAATGTAAGAATATGTTTTAACTTTTTTACACCACCGCAAAAAATTGTTCAAATAAAAATTTTTACCAAACAAATTTCCATGAATAAAAAATAAAATTTCACACACAAACATCCACACAATCAAATGACGCATACGAATATGCGTTTTTCATATTTTCTGCCCGTATCACCATACTAAACTATACATAATATACATTATACGCCTTTTAGTTATCGTATCCCCCGCAGATTTCCGCGGGTTTATAAAATAAACCATACACCAAAATAAAATTATTATTTATTTATGCTGCAACATAACCAGTAACATCATGCACAACATTTATCGTATGGATTATATAATCCAAATCACTTGATATCACCTGGCCCGCATTATATACCTATACTACCTGATTTTGATCAATCCACCCCAACCCGGCAGAAACCCGGCATTTTTACACATATAAATACACAAAAACGACACTTTTTCAGTCACAAAAAGCCCGAAAATTCGCCAAAAACACATATTTTTAACTTAACACCACCCGATACTATGCATCAAAGCCCATATTTACAGTCACAAACTATACATAATCACACCAATATTACAAATAAACACCCCATACAAATGGGGTATTTATAATCCTGAACCAGTTTATTAAAAATACGTGTTTTACTTTTTGATTTTTGCGACTTTTTTGATTTTCTTTAATCCGCCACCAGCCAACTTGGTTACACTATGTAACCCCTTGGCCAAATCACTTTCTTCAGCCGCGGCTGTTTCCACAGGTTTAACATCGCTGCAACAATATGGGCATTTGGTTGCCGCGTTGCTGATTGTCGATTGACAATATGGACATGCGTGTGTGGTGACCGGCTTTTTTGCCTTGGCCTTGGCAACCAAACGCACAATAAGGAATATCGCGAACATTGTTATCAAGAAACTGATAACCGTATTCAAAAACACACCAATGTTTATTGTCGCATCTGTTCCAAACCCCAGTGCAATTTTACCGTCTGAAAAATCAACACCACCAACAACAGCACCAATCGGTGGCATAATTACGTCTTTGACCAACGAATTAACAACGCTGGTCATAACAGACCCAACGATGATACCGACAGCCATATCGAT
>JAGCRE010000005.1 GCA_017964865.1 Alphaproteobacteria bacterium
GTCATTACGTCAAAAATTTGACACACTGGCGGGCGAATTAACAAAATTACGGATAAGTGCCGGCGAAAAATTGCAAACGGCTCTGCGGGCAGAATTTCCAGATTTAAAATTGGCCCAGGCTGATTTTATGGTTGAACGTGTGGGACATACACCATCGGCAACGGGGGTTGATGATATTACATTTATGATTAAAACCAATCCAGGGTCGCCATTTGCACCGTTGCATAAATCGGCATCGGGTGGTGAATTGGCACGTTTAATGTTGGCAATGCGGGTCGTGCTGATAAACGATAACGATTCACATATATTTGTGTTTGATGAAATTGATACTGGAATCAGTGGTGCCACAGCATCGGCGGTTGGTGCCAGATTGAATCGATTGGCGACAACATCGCAAACACTGGTTGTAACCCATTCGGCCCAGGTTGCGGGTTTCGCCGACCATCATTTCAAGATTGAAAAGTTCATAGAAAATGACACGACCCGAACGACTGTTCGTGAAATATCGGGTGATGAACGCGTGAACGAGGTTGCCCGAATAATAAGTGGTGCCGAAATAACCCCGGAATCAATTGCTACTGCGAAAACTTTGTTGCAAAACCAATAATTTGTTGTATGTTTGTCGTTGTAAACAATAAAGAGTATTCATATGCAAGATTATTTTTTAACAATGAACAAGGACGGTGTGTTTCTTGGCAAAGATGTCGCTGTGACATATCGTGGGGAAAATTTGGACGCATATCATATACAATATGCAAAACGGTCGTTCTATATCGATAGCGATGGTTTGGTTTTAAAGCAGCCGTTTGCGGAATTACATGTTATGACTTCTGAAACATCGGGTTTGTTTTCGATGGGTGGCAATCCGTCGTTAAACCATGGCAAGTATGTTTGGGCACGTGCAAAAACATTAAGCGGGAAGCTTTCTGGGTGGACATATCTTTGTGAATATAAAAATTCGTCTGATGCGGCAAAGTTTGCCATATCTTCTGTTTTGACGGGGATAAACCTTGGGGTTATATTTGCAAAGAACAAAAATCAAAACAGTCGTTAATAGTGCTATAAAGGAAAAAATTATGCATAATGCAAAATACGTCACAATAAAAGAAAACGGAACATTTGTTGGGGGTAAACCAACAACAGTGTACCAAGGGTATCATATGGTATCGATGGACATACCAGAATTAAGAAAATACATATTTAATAAAATTCAACAAAGGATGGCGGGGCGGGGACTTAATGTTGCCGAAGTACATATTATCGCATCAAGTACCGAACAAGAAATCGTAAATGGTAAGCCGCGTGCTGTTGGTAATCCGTCATCAAAACCGGGACCAAATTTGTGGTATCGTGTTAAAACCAAAAATGGCAAAGAAACCAATTGGTGTTTTGTTATGAAACACACTGGACCAGTTGTATCGACACGTATCTCTGCTTGTTTTGACCAGTTGGCCGGCGGTGTCAGTTTACACGAAATATCCATGGTGCTTGATCCAAAATATGAACTGAAACAAGCCAAACTTTTGCGTAAAGAAATTCGTAAGTTCACAAGAAACACAAGGTTTTGGTCGTGTGTGCGGTAATGAATAAGATAGAAAAACAACAATGACAAAAGTATCAGAAACAGATTATGTTATATATACCAACGAAGGTCCATTTATAAACAGACCGTTTGATAAAAATAGTGGAAATATCAAAGCACTGACTACTACATATCGTGGGGTTGAAATGCATAATGAAACACTGATTAATCCATTACTTGAAATGAAGCGTTTGCAAAGTATGGGTTATCAATTCAAAGAAATTCATTGTTTGTCTTCGGTTACACGTGGGGAACATGATAAATTTGGTGAACCATCGGGTGAACATGGACAATATATTTGGGCACGTGTTGTCGCCAAAGATGGCAAGGTAGGTAAATGGGTATATGTTGGTGATAATATCAGCCCACGTGCAGCAGCACGCGATTGTGCGTTTCATGTGGTTTCAAACCTTATCACAAACCATCGGCATAATTTGCGTATTGCGGTGTTTGGTTATGATGCGTTGGCCCGCAGTTTATAAACGGTAATTGAATAAGTAATAAAAAATGTCCCGTTTGGGACATTTTTTTTATTTTTGTTTGTTTGACTCAAGAAATTTCAACGCCATCTTATAACTTTAACACGCCATCGGCGAATTCGATTGATTCTGGGGTACCACCGCGGGTGTTTGTAATAATCTTGTCATTTTTATCACGCACAATCGCGTATCCGCGGCCCAGGACGTTTTTATAACTTAAACTGTTTAACATTTGTCCCAGATGTGCGATTGATTGGTTCAGTGCCGTCATCTTTGGAATCAATATGTTACCAAAAGTCGCCATATTTGTGATTTTCTGGGCCGCATTTTGTATTTTATTAGAAATCAAAATGTCCATAGTATGTGCAACGTCGTCCAGACGTTGTGTTTGTTCCATAACCATTTGTTGTGGGCTTTTAATAGTAATCGCATCATTGCGTTGTTTAGCATTATTCAGGCGGGTTATAAATACGTTTGATATATGGTGCCAGAAATTGTCCAGTTCCTGCGATAATGCCAATTTTGTTGGCACAACCATTTCCGCAGCACCAGTTGGGGTGGGGGCACGAACGTCGGCAGCAAAGTCAATCAGCATCCAGTCAGGTTCGTGTCCCACACCAGATATCAGGGGTATATGGCTGGAGCTAGCGGCACGAACGACAATTTCTTCGGAAAAAGGCAACAAATCTTCTAATGCACCGCCACCACGTGCAACGATAATAACATCAACATTGTTCATACGGTTAAAGTATTCAATGCCGGCTGTGACTTCTGCTGCTGCGGTTTCACCCTGGACCGTTGCGGGGTAAAGTAACACATGCACCGGAAAACGTTCACGAAGTCTGTTTTGGATGTCTTGGAAAGCGGCACCGGTCGGGCTGGTTACCACACCAATTGTCCGGGGCAGATGGGGTAATGGCTTTTTACGTGACGCATCAAATAACCCCTCGCGTGCTAATTTTTGCTTGCGTTCTTCCAGCATTTTAAGAATCGCACCCATACCCGCCATTTCAATTTCACTGACGACAATTTGATAATTGCTGCGTGCTGGGTATGTGGTAAAACGACCGGTAACGATAACCTCCATCCCTTCTTCTAACTTAAAGGCAACCGGTGTTCCCCGCCATATAATCATAGAAATTGCCGCACCAGAATCTTTTATTGTCATATACATATGACCCGATGTCGCACGTGTGATTTGTGATAATTCACCGCGAATACGTATGCGTGGAAATGCGGCTTCGACCACGCCTTTTAATAATGCAGACGCGTCAGAAACACTGAAAATGGTATTTGGTGAAATTGCGGGTTCGGGTGCTTGCATTTTTTATCGCCTGTTAAGTTCGCTAACAATTTCTTTGATAAACATATCTTTGTTTGGTGTTTTCATATCTTGAATACGTTTGTTTATTGGTGTGCCAATATCATATGGAACAATTAATGGTGCAAATTGATCGCCAGTGGTATCAAAAGCACGATTGTGCATACGATCACGCAAAAATACAACCGGTGCATGTTCCCATGTCCCCAGTTTTATTGCAGACGGTTCCCAAATTTCACTGCCACCATATAAATTATAAATACAGATTGTTGATAATGCACAAAATCCCTTAGCGTACGGGACAGTTCCATTAAACGTCATATTGCCGACGTATTTATCCCTGAAATGTGGGTCCTGGTATTTCTTACGCAATACATTTACAATATCAACCAACGGATATTGCACATCAACAATCGGCACAAAATCGCGATCGATTTTCGCCGCTAATTCCAATATGCGTTTAGTCGCTTTATCAAATTCTGCAGCATTATTTGTCATAACTTTGATTATATCACACACATATACAAATTCAAGATTTACAGTTCTGTTAATGGCCAACGGGGGCGGGGGGCAACGGGTTCGGTAACGATATTACCAATGCGAAAGTTTTCCAGGCCCGCCCATGCAATCATTGCACCATTATCGGTACACAGATTCATTGGCGGTGCGGCAAAAACAATGTTGTGTTTTGTTGCCAATTCTTCCATTGCGGCACGAATTGCACTGTTTTTTGCAACACCACCCGCAACAACCAATGTTTTTGGTGCGGCATCAATAACTCGTTTGTCCGCAAACGCGTGGTTTAATCGATTTATAATGCAGTCAACCACAGATGCCTGGAACGAAGCACAGAAATCATTTATAAAATCGTCGTTGCGTGCGTTTTCGGGTGTTTTATCCAGAAACGTACGTGCCGCGGTTTTGATGCCACTGAAACTGAAATCACACCCGGGTTGATTACACAATGGTCGCGGAAAATCAAACGCAGTTGCATTACCCAATTTTGCACGTTTATCAACGATTGGACCACCCGGATACCCAAGCCCCAGCATTTTTGCAACCTTGTCAAATGCTTCACCGGCACTGTCGTCCAGTGTTTGTCCAATCATTTCGTATTGTCCAACACCGCGAACCAATAAAATCTGGCAATGACCGCCCGATGCCAACATTAAAAGATACGGAAATTCCACAGATGTCTTTTCGTCGCCACCCGATGCGGTTGATGCGTGCAGACGCGGAACCAATGCGTGCCCCTCCAAATGATTTACTGCAACCAATGGTTTGCCAATTGATTGGGCAATTCCAGTTGCCGCCATCCAACCAACCAATACACCACCAATTAAACCTGGTCCAGCCGTTGCTGCAATAACATCGATATCGTCTATTGTTTTTCCAGCGGATTTTAATGTTTGTTCAATAACTTCATCAATCGCCAAAATGTGTGCACGTGCGGCCAATTCTGGAACAACACCGCCGAATTTTTGGTGTTCGGGTATTTGTGAATAGATTATATGTGATAAAATGTTACGGTTTGAATCAACAATCGCAGCCGATGTTTCGTCGCACGACGATTCAATACCCAGGCAAAGTATGGGTTTATTGTTCCCTTGTTTGATATTGCTGGGCAATTCGCCCATATTCATACGTAAAAGTTTATCGTTGTCGTTTGTCATTTTTATTTTATTTCCAGTAACATAAC
>JAGCRE010000069.1 GCA_017964865.1 Alphaproteobacteria bacterium
CGATATTTTCTGCACGTGCCGCAGATTTAATCACACCATGCAATTCGGCCGGGGTATCCGCTGGGATCGTCAATGTCGCCAGTTTTGCACCCTTACCAACCTTGCGTTCTGTGCGAATTCCACGAACCGACCGCAAAATATCCAACGCAATTTGCATTTTTGACACATCGGTATCACGTGTATTATCTACATCTGGATATGCTGTCAAATGCAGTGTTTCGCCACCTTCATACGGCTGATAAATTTTCTGCCATAATTCTTCGGTTAAAAATGGTATGAACGGTGCATACATTCCAATGAT
This sequence comes from Alphaproteobacteria bacterium, assembly GCA_017964865.1. Next base: position 302 of record JAGCRE010000069.1, read on the forward strand.
GTTACGCAGAACTTCCCACAACGTCCATTGTGCCGCCAGTTTTGATTCAGCACCATATTTTTCCGGTGACCAGAATCTGTCTTTGATAAATTCAATATACTGGTCACACAGGATTTCCCAGAAAAACGCATCAATTGCCGAACGCGAATTATAGTTATCGTATCTATCAAGATTCTTGCGAACCTCTGCGATTGTCTTGTTCATTTCTGACAAAATCCAACGATCTTCGATAAAGCGATTTGCAATATCAACCGCTTTGGCTGTCTTTGGGTCAAAGTCTTCCAAATTCATCAAAACAAACTTTGCCACGTTCCACAATTTAGTCAGCAATTTTGAACCACGCTTAACCTCGTCATCGCTGTAACGCAAATCTGTTCCAATTGGTGCCGTTGCAACCCAATAACGTAATGCATCCGTTCCAAATTTATCAATCGCTGTCAATGGGTCGGTGCCATTACCCTTGGTCTTGGACATCTTTTGCCCCTTAGCATCACGAACCAAGCCATGGAAATTCACCGTTTTGAACGGAACATCGCCCATAACGTAAATACCCATCATAATCATACGTGCAACCCAGAAAAATATAATGTCTGCACCAGTGTATAATAAATCAGTTGGATAATACTTGTTCAATTCTGGTGTATTTTCCGGCCAACCGAGTGTCGAAAATGGCCACAGAGCAGATGAAAACCAAGTATCCAGCACATCATTATCGCGGGTTAATGTTTTACCACCCGATTGTTTAACCGCTTCTTCTTCACTTGCAGCAACATAGACATTACCATCCGCATCATACCATGCCGGGATGCGATGTCCCCACCACAACTGACGTGATATCGCCCATGGTCGAATCTCACGCATCCATGCCATAAACAGATTATAACGGTGTTCCGGCATAAATTTTATTTTGCCGTCTTCCACTGCCTTGATTGCAGGCACCGCTAATTTTTGTGCGTCAACAAACCATTGATCCGACAACCATGGTTCAACAACCACACCACCACGTTCAGAATACGGTGTTGGAATAACCTTGTCTTCGACTTTCACCAACAAACCTGCGGCTTCGATATCTGCCATAACTGCGGCACGTGCATCGTATCTGTCCATACCCCAATATTTTTCAGGGACTGGCGATTGTGAAATCATTTTTGCGGTCGGGGTCAAAATACAAACCGGGGTTAAATTATGACGCAAGCCAACCTCATAGTCATCAAAGTCATGTGCCGGTGTGATTTTCACCGCCCCTGTTCCCTTTTCTGGGTCTGCATGCACATCACCAATAATTGGAATTTCAATATCGGTTAATGGAATTATCGCACGTTTACCAATTAAATGTTTTAACTTTTCATTTTCAGGATGAACCGCAATCGCCTGGTCGCCAAACAGTGTTTCCGGACGTGTTGTTGCGATTTCAATAAAGCCACCACCAACCAATGGATAATTAAAGTAATAGAATTTCCCGTGTTCTTCACGTGTTTCGATTTCCAAATCGGACACCGTTGTCTGTTGCTTTGGACACCAATTCACCATACGTTTTGCACGATAAATTAGGCCTTCGTTATACATTTTTACAAACAGTTTTGTAACCGCAGCCGACAAGCCATCATCCATTGTAAATCTTTCACGATGCCAGACGGGGGTTACCCCCAATGTATGCAACTGGTGCATAATTTGGCCACCCTTGTCCGCCTTCCATTTCCAGGCAATGTCTAATTTTTCATCAACACTTAAACTGTGTGGGTTGATACCACGCTTTGACAAATCGCGTTCCACCAACAACTGGGTTGCGATTGACGCATGGTCGGTTCCAGGCTGCCACAAAACATCAAAACCAGCCATACGTTTATAACGACAAACAATATCCGTCAGCACATTGTCCAATGCATGCCCCATGTGCAAATTCCCCGTTACATTTGGCGGTGGCATCATTATGCAAAA
>JAGCRE010000070.1 GCA_017964865.1 Alphaproteobacteria bacterium
AAATGATGGCAACAATGGTTGATGCATTGGTTCCCACGCGGGCAGAGGTTTCAGATGTCGCAAATGCGGCATACCTGCGTGCAGATTCCACAATGACAAGCGAAGAAACAACAATCGGCATAAATCCGGTTAATGTGGTTGATACAATGGCACGTGTTTTATCGTATTCTGATTCGGACACAATTGCGAACCCATATGATTGGTCGCGGGTTGATAATGTGCCACAAAACGATTGGTCGCGTTCGGTGTCAAGTATGGCATTTTTGAATCACGCGGTTGCGATTGTTGTGTTCGCACGTGATGCCGATACCGCAATTCAAATTTCTTGTCGCAAGCCCGATATTCCCATTATTGCCGTATGTAATGACGATGTTACCGCGAACCAGTTGTGTTTGTGTCGCGGTATATCAAGCATATATGATGAACAGTTATTTGGTATGCGTGATGGGTTTAATTCTGCCCGGCGATTCGGTATTCACACCGGCAAACTGGTAATTGTTGACGATGATAAAATAAGCCTGCGAACACTTGATTAAAATATCTGCGGGCGATATAATCGAACCATAAATCAAAGGAGTAAAATATGAAAAAAATATTATTTGCAATTTTTTTGGCAATGGCACCATTACTTACCGCGTGCACAACGGGAACAGACCCGGTTGCCGACGAACAAATGACGGTGGCCAAGGCACAACGCGAAATAAAGGTTGGTATGTCTTCGGCACAGGTGGTCGAGGTTTTGGGTTCCCCAAATATGATAACCACAGATGATAAACGTCGTGAAACATGGGTATATGATCGCGTATCCAGTAATGTTTCGCAATCGTCATCGGGTGTTTGGTTGCTGGTTGCGGGGGCAAGTAATGCGAAACAAAGTTCCACCCAGCGGACATTAACGATAATTGTAAAGTTCGACGAAAATAACAAGGTTCGCGACTTTGCGTATCGCACATCTGTATTTTAATGGGGCGTAACAGATGAAAAAAATTCTTGCCGTTTGTTTGTGTGTATTTAGCCTGGGCGGCTGTGTATCGTATGATAATTACTATCGTCTGGATGATGATTATTTATCACGCCGGCAAATGGAAACAATGCGTTTTGACACAAATGACGAGGCGACAATTCTTTCTGCATCGGCGGGCGTGTTGCAAGATTTGGGATTTACACTGGACGAAACAGAAACAAAATTGGGGTTGATAACCGCGTATAAAAATCGTGCTGCGACATCAACCGGGGCCAAGGCGGCGATTATATTGCTGTCGGCAATGGACGGTTCACAACCGGTTTATGATACCGAACAAAAGATATATACAACATTGGTTACGACCAAGGGTAAAAATTCCGGCGGATATAACGTTCGTATATCGTTTGCACGTATGATAACGAATAATTTACACGAAACACGAAACGAAGAAATAGACGACCCAAAAATATATCGTGAATTTTTTGATAAATTAAGCCAGTCGTTATTCTTGACCGCACATGAAATATAGGGGAACAATATGAAAAAAATGATACTTGCTTTATTAAGTGTAACATTGGTCGGTGGTTGCGTTTCGATGAATCAAAGCGTTTTGGGAACCCAGAATTCCCAGGTTGAAACCCGGAACTATCAGTCGCGTATGTTTGAAACGAACGATAAAAAAATGGTATTACGCAGTGTGATTTCCACAATGCAAGATCTGGGTTTTATCATAGACAGGGCTGATGAAACATTGGGAACGGTCAGTGGCACATCGTTCAAGAACAATTCCAAAATGACGGTATCGGTTCGCCCATCGGGTAAAACACAAATGATTGTTCGTGCAAACGCATCGGCAAATTTGCATGAAATAACCAGCCCCGCGGCATATCAAAACTTTTTCAACGCATTAAGCCAATCAATGTTCCTGGACGCACATTTGGTTGATTAAGG
>JAGCRE010000006.1 GCA_017964865.1 Alphaproteobacteria bacterium
CCAAAATAACCCTTTGATAAATTTATACCATAATATGACATCGCTTCGTCTACATCCGAAGAAAAAGAGACTAAATTATAGTTGATGCTTCCACCAACATATGGTCTTACTAGTCCTTCTGTAGCCAAAACAGGATTTATGCACATGGCCCACAATCCACAAACAATCATTTTTTTCATTTTATAAACTCCTTTGTTTTATTAAAAAACCGCCAAATAAAAAGGCGGTTGGAGTTTAAGAACAATTGGAAAAAATTGCGTGACTTATTCGTGAAAACACTTATTCGTCACACTCCAACCAATGTGTTGGAGTTTTTTACGTCTTCTCTTGACGTTTTCCAATAGGTTCTTAAGCCCAATCCTTTTTACAGGATGTTATTATTATAATATAAAAAGCACTGGTGTTTCCAGTGCTTTTTACAACATAACAACTATTGTTATTTATGCACGCAGTTTTGCATTACATTTCTTTTCAACATGTGCGATAACGGTATCTTGCAATTTTTGCAATTCTTCTTCGCCCATATTTTCTGTTGGAACAATTGTGATTGTAAATGCAATTGACTTTTTGCCGTCCCCCATATCAAATGAATCAAATACAGTTGCAGATTCTATGCGTTTATCTGTGGCAATCGCAACACCTGTTAAACTTTCCGCCAATGTGTTGGAATCCACCACAAACGCAAAGTCGCGTGTTATTGGTTGAAAATCGCTTAACGCTTCGTGTTTCAATTTCCACGCCCGTGGCAGATTGTCGATATTATCAACAATCGCGATTACCGTTGGTGTTTTTATATGCAACTTTTTTGCAACGGCTGGATGCAGACTGCCGAATTCGGCAATTACCTTTTTACCCTGCATAATCTTGCCATATTGGAACGGATGCGCCCATTTTGGTGCGTTGTCGGTATCAACTGTGAACTTTTGACCACACATTAATGCAATCAAGTCAGCCTTGACATCATAAATGTCAACGTTGCGATTTCTGTTCTGCCAATGCTTTGGTGAATTTACCCCGGTCCGCACAATACAGATTTGTGTATGTTGCTGACCTGGTTCATCACCATCAAATACCGTTCCCAGTTCAAACAGATTCAAATCGGGATATCCGCGTTTTTCATTATTCGCAACCGCAATAAGTAAATTCCCCAGCAATGTATTACGTGCCGTATCCAAATCATTTACAATTGGGTTTGCAATTTTAATAATTTTTTTATCGGTCAATAAACTTTCCACCACCGAATTACCAAAACCAAATGTTTGACATTCGTTTAATCCACGTGATGCCAACAATATTTTTGTTTTCATATCGAAATCATCATGTGCATGGGCGGTAATGCCGGTTGTTTGTTTATTTGACTTTGCGATTTTTTCATAACCATAGATACGAATTAAATCTGCAATTATTGTTTCTGGAATTTCAACATCAACACGTGCCGCACGTGGCGAAACGACCCAATAAGACTTTTTAATATCCACATCATAACCCAATGCGGTCAATATTTTTGCCTGGGTCTTTTCATCGATACTTATACCCGTTTTATTCAATAACATATCTGGGGTATATTTAATGTGTTGTGGTTTGTAATCATTTTTACCATCAATACCCGTTCCAACAATTTTACCACCACACACATCAATTATTATGCCAGCCGCCAAAGACAACGCACGCCCGGTCATTGTTGGGTCAATACCACGTTCATAGCGATATGATGAATCGGTAGACAGTCCAATTCGTTTTGATGTTTTACGCACCGATACCGGATTAAAATAAGCCGATTCTAAAATAATGTTTGTTGTTTTATCACTTGTTGCACCACGCAACCCACCAACAACACCCGCTAACGCCAAAATACCCTTGCTGTCTGCGATAACAATATCGGTATCTTTTAATTCGTGTTCATTACCAAACAGGTCGGTGAATTTTTCGCCATTTTTTGCCATACGCACCGTTATATCGCCAACAATTTCATCGGCATCAAAACAGTGCATCGGTTGACCCATGTCATAGCAAACATAATTTGTCGCATCAACCGGTGCATTTTTCGGGTTAATTCCAATCGCGTTCAGGCGTGATGCAATTTTATCATTACTCTTTGCCATTTTGATATTATGTATTTCGGCAAAACGATAAACATTGCACAGGTCTGTTTTCACATGCACCGCACGCGATGATTTTACTGGTTTTAATTCAACCGGTTCTTTGGCAATATATTTACCCGCACCCACCGCAGACAAATCCAATGCGATTCCACGCACAGACAGATAGTCTGGACGGTTTGGTGTAATACCCGCATCAAATACAGTTTTAACATCTAAGACTGGTGAACCAATTTTTGTTTTTGGGTTTAATTCCATAATGCCACTGTGGTCGTCACTGATGCCCAGTTCACGTTCGCTGCACATCATACCATCACTTAACACACCGCGTAATTTACCAGACTTTATTTCGTGTCCGTCGATAACACAACCAGGTGTTGCCAACGCAGATATCAAGCCCACACGTGCATTTGGTGCACCACATACAACCTGACGTAATGTTCCAGAACCATCGTCCACCTTTAACACATGTAAATGGTCACTGCCCTCTATGGCTTTGCATTCAACGATTTTTGCCGCAATTGGCGATACGGGTGATGATACATCATCAACCTCAAGACCAATACGGGTCAATTTATCTGCGATTTCGTCCGCAGACAATTTTGTATCCAGGTATTCTTTTAACCAATCAAATGTCCATTTCATAATTTTGCCCCCGTATTATTAAAAGCCACTGTTTTTTAACCAACGCACATCGTTCGCAGAAAATTCACGAATATCGTCCAATCCATATTTCAACATGGCAAGTCTGTCCCAACCAAAGCCAAACGCAAAACCCTGGTACTTATCTGGGTCAATATTGCAATTACGCAACACATTTGGATGAACCATACCTGCACCCATAATTTCCAGCCACCTGTCGCCATGCCATTTGATATCTATTTCTATACTTGGGTCCGTAAATGGAAAGTATGACGGACGAATACGCAATTCAACATTTTCCATTTCAAAGAACGCTGATAAAAATGCACGAACATCGGCAATTAAATCAGACATTGTTATATTTTTATCGACATACAAGCCTTCTATTTGACGAAACATTGGTGCATGCGTTGCGTCCATTTCTTTGCGATATGTTGAACCAATGCCAAAGATTTTAATTGGCACACCATCATGCTCCATCGCACGAATTTGAATTGCAGATGTTTGGGTTCGCAATACATTACCATTGGGCAAGAAAAAGGTATCCTGCATATCGCGGGCAGGGTGATATTGTGGTGTATTCAATGCGGTAAAGTTATGCCAATCATCTTCGATTTCTGGGCCCGTACGCAGTGAATACCCAAAAGATTCCAAAATTGCCGATATTTCACGCAAACTTTGTGTTACCGGGTGTAATGTTCCACGATTTTCATC
>JAGCRE010000071.1 GCA_017964865.1 Alphaproteobacteria bacterium
AAAGGAGACACACATGAAGAAAACTTTAATCGCTGTCGCATGTGCGGCATTTATATCAACCGGGGCAATTGCAAAGCCAATGCCACACAACAACGGTTCAAAGCCACATAATGGCCATACGGTTCATATGGTGGACCATGGGCACAAGCCTGCACCCCACCATGCACACAGCAAACCCCACCGTCCGGCCAAGGTAACGGTTGCACACCATCATCATAATGACACTGGTGCGATATTGCTGGGTGATTTTATACTGGCATTTGCAATACTGGCATCCAACGCAATGTAAAATAAAAAAACGCACCAAATGGTGCGTTTTTATTTATCTTTCAAACAATTTTTCAACCACGCATCGTGAAATTTAACCTGGGGTTCTGTATGAAACCAATGTTCGCCATTTTTCATAATGGTCAGGTTCGCACCAGATTTTTTAACAAATTCAGACACCGTTTCAAACGGTATTAAAACATCATTTTCGCCATACAAAACATCTGTGGGCACATTATTCCACACAATTGGGTGTTTGCGAGTATATTCCAGATATTCCCATGACAATGGTTCGTCCCAGTTTGGCGATTGAATTACTTTTTTATCGGCCAATTCTTGTTCTGTAACGCCACACCACGACATAATGTCCAGGATTAACCGTTCCATATCAACCACCGGGGAAATAAAATATGCATGTTCAATATCTTTACCTGACAAGGCATTCATACCGAAATATGCACCAATACTGTTTGCAACAAGACTAACACTGTCATAATGTTTGGCCAGCCATTGATATGCCGACAAAATCTCGTCATGTGTTTCCCATGGGGTTGTTCCATGATAATCCAGCCCGATAACATCACACCCCGCAAAGAACGGCTTGTAATAATCAGCCTCGTCGGCACTGGCCCCACGTCCATGAAGATAAAGAACGACACGTTTCATATTTAATTTATTTGAATTTTATGGTCGGGGTGACAGGAATCGAACCTGCGACCCCTTGCACCCCATGCAAGTACTCTACCAGGCTGAGCTACACCCCGACATCCGGCATATACTAAACCAGGGCGACCCGAAATACAAATACTTTTTATGGTTTTTGTTGTCCAGGGAAAAATTCTTTTTTATGCTTGCACACCCATATAAAAATTTAGTAACCTGTTCATAAAGCAAAGGATTCAAGGAGAAAGAAATTTCACTAAAACGCGTATTTTCTGCGGTTTTCATATGTCTGCTATGCATGTTTGGAACACATGCATCGTTTGCGGCATGTACATCGTCACAAATCGACGTCAATGGCAACGGTACAAATTGCCAGACAAATAAATTCAGTGTTACAACCACAAATGATGCAACCAGTTTGTCGTGGACCATGTCCGCAACCGGCACGTTCTATGTCGATTGTGGTACTGGCGGAACATTGACATCCACCACAACCGACGTTTCGGGCAAGACAATTACACGCAACAACACCACGCAACAAACATACACATGCACATGGGGTTCGGCGGGTGCACATACTGTTAAATTCGGGTCCGATTCGGTAACCGCATATAATACCAGCACCACTACAGCGACAATATCGTTCTATAAATCCAGCAATGGAACCCAGGCAAAAATCGCCAGTATTGATGGTTCACTGGGGGCAATG
>JAGCRE010000072.1 GCA_017964865.1 Alphaproteobacteria bacterium
GACTGCACAGACCTTTAATCCACCACGCAGACGGTTCAAGACCAATGTCGCCAATGCTTCTGATTCAACATCTTCGGCGATAATCAACAGCGGTTGTCCCGATTTGGCAATTGGTTCCAAAATCGGCAGTAAAGCCTGCAATCCTGTAATTTTATTTTCAGAAACCAAGATTTTTGCCTTATCTAATTCCGCCAACATCTTTTCGCTGTTAGTTACAAAGTATGGCGACATAAATCCCTGGTCGAATTGCATACCTTCGACAACATCAATTTCTGTTTCTAACCCTTTGGCTTCTTCGACAGTGATTACACCTTCGCGTCCAACTTTTTCCATCGCGTCGGCGATTTTTTTACCGATATCGGCATCGCTGTTTGCAGAAATGGTTGCGACCTGGGCAATTTCTGCGGAATCTTTGACCGGGCGTGCGTGTTTATCAATATCTGCAACAACGCTTTCCACCGCCATATCAATGCCACGTTTAACGTCCATTGGGTTCATACCTGCGGCGATAACACGACGACCCTCATGTATAATCTTTTGTGCCAAAACGGTTGCCGTTGTTGTTCCGTCGCCGGCATCATCGCCTGCTTTTTTAGCCACTTCTTGGACCATACGGGCACCAATGTTTTCCATTGGGTCTTTTAATGAAACGGCCTTGGCCACTGTAACACCGTCCTTGGTTGCGACCGGTGCACCATATGACTTTTCAATTATCACAGTGCGACCCTTTGGTCCCATGGTGATTTTTACGGCGTTTGCCAATTTATCAACGCCAGCCGACAATTTATCAGTATCAAAAACAATATCTTTTGCCATTTTTATTCCCCCGTATTATTTCAAAATTCCCAGAATATCAGATTCTTTGATTAACACATAATCAACACCATCGATTTTCACATCGTTTGCCGATGATGCCCATTTTGCAAACAGGACCGTATCACCCACAGAAACCGTCATTGGTATGCGTTTCCCATCATGATATTCACCATCGCCAACCGCGATAACTGTTCCGCGTGACGGCTTTTCACGTGCGGTGTCTGGGATGATGATTCCACCGGCTGTTTTATTTTCTTCTTCGATTCTTTGTAACAAGACATAGTTATTTAATGGTTTCAACATATTTTTACCCCTTTTTGTTGTTCCATATCGATGTTATGCAAAATATAGTGCAACAATTCCCGATTTCAAGGCTTGATTTTATTCATTTCACGCAATAAAATTGCATATGAAAACCAAAGGGGAAAATATGTACGATAAAAATAATGTTTTTGCAAAAATTATTCGTGGTGAAATACCGTCTAAAAAGGTTTATGAAAACGCGTATGCATTGTCTTTCTTGGACGTGGACCCGGTGGCAACGGTGCATGCATTGGTCGTGCCACGTGGCGAATATGAAAATATCTTGGATTTTTCATTAAATGCATCAGACGATGAAAAATTGGGCTTTTTTGATTGCTTGAATAAAACCGCTGAAAAATTAGGTGTTGATGCGTGCAATATGTTCGTAAATACGGGTTGTGGTCCATATATGGTGCAATCGGTTCCGCATTTCCATATGCATATTATTGCGGGCGATAAAATCAAAGAATTTGCGGATTTTGCGAAATGATTGTAAATGTTCGTGTTACACCGCGTGCCCGCGTTCAAAAAATCGTTGCCGATGGCGATAATTTACGCGTTTACACAAACGCGGCACCGACCGATGGTGCGGCAAATGCTGCGGTAATAAAAATGCTGGCAAAGCACTATGGGGTGCCAAAATCCAGCATAAGAATAGTGCGGGGCGAAACATCGCAC
>JAGCRE010000073.1 GCA_017964865.1 Alphaproteobacteria bacterium
CACGCAGTACCGGTCAAACAATTTATATTTTGGATGAACCAACAACAGGTCTGCATTTCGAAGATATAAAATTATTATTGTCGGTATTACATGAATTGGTGGATGCCGGCAATACGGTTATTGTTATTGAACATAACCTGGAAGTAATTAAAACAGCAGACTGGATTATTGATCTGGGGCCGGGTGGCGGAATCAATGGGGGAACCGTTGTGGCAACAGGCACACCGGAACAGGTTGCCGCGTGTTCACAATCATTAACAGGACAATATTTAAAGAAGTATCTGGACAAACCGAAATCGGTAAAATAAAATAATGATATTAATAAAAGGAGTAATAAATGTTTGGTTTTGGAAAAAAGAAAACGACATCTGTAACAGAAGAAAATGTATCGGCAAATGATTCTGCTGAAATCAAAGAACCTAAAATGCCATCGGGTATGAAAGAAACAGCCCAACGTATGATGTCGGGTGAATTTGATTTGAACGATATGTTGGCACAATTAAAACAAATTAAAAAGATGAGCAATTTCAGTGGTCTGTTGAAAATGGTGCCGGGAATGTCGGGTGCTGTGAATGCGATGAAGGAAAAAATCAAAGATGGCAGTGTTGATGCACAAATTAAAATACTGGAAGCGATGACAGTGGCAGAACGTGCCGAACCAGACAAGATTTTTGCAAATGCAAAGACTCGTATCGCAGAAACCGCAGGTTGCACTGTGCGTGATGTTGAACACATTATCAAGCAATACACGAAAATGAAACAGCAGATGGCGATGATTCAGCGTATGGGCGGTATGGAGGCCGTAATGCAACGTATGCAACAGTCGGGTGGGGGTGTTCAATAATGGAAACAGATGCATAAAGGTATATAAACAATGGCAACTTTTCGTGAATTCATAGATAACATCTTTAATAATCCACCGGTCAGTGTAGAGGCACCGCGTCCACAAACAAAACATTACAGTGATGCAGGAACTCGGCTTGAGGCATATATTGTAAAAGTTACACATAAAAATGGTCGTGTCAGCCGTTTGTCTTTTGCTGTTGATCACGATCATTTTTGTTTGACTTCGAAATCGCACGCGTTGAAACGTGCAACAAGATGTTATAACCGTAAATGTGCAAAAATAAAAAGACTTAATGAAAATACTAAATAAGAAAATTGCCCAGCATAAATCTTCGGTTGCGTGGCTGCAACGCCAGGCGGCCGATCCGTATGTTGCACGTGCACATCGCGATGGTTATCGGGCCCGGGCGGCATATAAATTGATTGAAATGAACGAACGGTTTCATTTCCTGAAAAATGGCCAGGTTGTTGTTGACCTGGGGGCGGCACCGGGGTCATGGTCGCAATATGTTGCACGCGAATATCCGCGGTCAAAAATCTTTGCAATGGATTTGTTGGAAATTCAGCCGATTCCAAATGTTACTTTTTACCAGGGCGATTTTACCACAGATGAAGCATTACATTGGTTAGAAGCAGAACTGGGGTTGACGTCTGATGAAATTGGATATGGAACAGCAGATGTCGTGCTTTCTGATATGGCACCAAATACGGTTGGACATAAAAAAACCGACCACCTGCGTCAAATGGTGTTGTTGGAATATGCGTTGGATTTTGCACTGCATGCGTTAAAGCCGGGTGGGGTGTTTGTTGTGAAATCGTTCACCGGTGGTTCAACGGGCGATTTGATACGCGAAATAAAAAAGCATTTTGATACGGTGCATCATATCAAGCCGCCTGCATCACGCAAGGACAGTGTCGAAATGTTTATTGTTGCAACCGGGTTTCATGGATAAATAAAAACGGCAAAACGCCGTTTTTATCTTACCTTTTCAAGTCGTGATTGCATTGCGGATGTCCAGACACCGCGTATTTGCAGATATTGTCTGGTGTTCTCTATTTCGGCTTTGCTTTCGTTAATTTTGTCTTGGCATCGCATAATTTTACGCTGTTTTTCAATGATTGACATATTTGTATCTGCCTGGATACGTTGAATTTGCGTATTCATTTTTTCGATACAGTCAAAACATTGTTCAACCATTTTATAGTGTTTGTCATACTTACCAGCAATAGATGGAAAAGTGTTTGCTTTTTTGACATCGTCCATGGCTCGCCCCCTTGGTTATGGTTAAAAGTCAGTGTTTTTTGTCCTACGCATTTAAATTGTAACACGTATGCACAATTTGTCAAACGTTATAATTTGTTATAATTGTATGGTTGGTTTTTGACTATTTAAGGTTTTCAGCACAACCGCGGGCCAATTCATCACAGCGTTCATTAAATTCTTCGCCATTATGCCCACGCACCCAAACCCAATGAATTTCGACATTTGTTGCCAATTCATCCAGTTTCTGCCATAAATCTTGATTTTTAACGGGTTTTTTATCGGCAGTTCGCCAATTTTTCTTTTTCCAATTTTTCAGCCATGTTGTCATACCGTTTTTGACATATTGGCTGTCCGTATGAATTTCAACAGACTTATGCCGATGGGCCGCAGTTAATGCACGAATTACCGCCATCAATTCCATACGATTGTTGGTTGTATCTTTTTCGCCACCGCAACGTTCAGCAATATTTTCCCCGTCGGTCGCAACAAATGCCCATCCGCCCGGGCCGGGGTTTCCCAAACAAGATCCGTCTGTCCAAATTTTTAACATTTTATATACCCTGTTGTTTATGATATAATACCATAAAATGAGATATGATGCCACGAATTTGAAAGCCATGTCGAACACAGTGCGTTGTGACGCATTGCGGGCGGTGTTGTCGGCACACAGTGGGCATATTGGAATCGTCCTGGGGGCGGCAGATATTGTTACCGCTGTATTTGCAAACTTTATGCGACGTGGTGTTGACCGATTCGTTTTGTCTGCGGGACATGGATCGGCAATGTTGTATGCGGTATTACGATTGGCGGGCTATCATATTGGTTCAATCGAATCTTTTCGTAAAATTGGTGGGTTGCCGGGACATCCCGAATATGGAATTGATGGGGTTGATGCAACGACCGGGCCACTGGGCCAGGGGGTCGGAAACGCGGTCGGTATGGCATTGGCGGAAAAAATAAATGGTGGTAATGGTCGGGTGTATTGCATGTGTGGTGATGGCGATTTAAGTGAAGGTGTTGCAAACGAATCGATTGCTTTTGCCGGGCGGTATAAATTAAACAACTTGGTTTTATTGTGGGATGACAACGGCATTACGATTGATGGCGATGCATTAACCGATATGGATATTCCAACGCGTATGCGGGCAGCGGGCTGGAACGTTATTACGGTTGATGGTCGTGACGGTGAAAAAATCAGTCGGGCAATTGCGGATACTAACCGTCTGCAGACACCAACATTTATTCAGTGTAAGACGATTATTGGGCAATATTCTTCGGTTGCCGGAACGTCGGCGGCACACGGATTTGCACTGGACGATATGGAAATTGAAAAATTAATAAAGCAACTGGATTCGCCAATGGGACGTGAATTATGGAAATCGGTTGCGACGGCAACATCTGTGATGCCAAAGTCCCCAAGGAAAACAATCGATTTGTCGCGTGTTAAAATGCCAAGTGTTGCAATGGATGTATCAACACGCGAAATGTCGGGTGCATATATTGATGCAATGTTAAATTCTGGTGCCAAAATTATCGGGGGCAGTGCGGATTTAGGGCTCAGCACGAATACTTTTGTAAAAAATTCGATACCAATCACAGCCAAAGATTTTAATGGAAACTTTATTGAATACGGTGTTCGTGAACATGCCATGGCATCAATAATGAACGGTATGGCGGCATGTGGACTGCGGCCGTATGGTTCGACATTTCTGGCGTTTTCTGATTATATGCGACCGGCAATGCGACTGGCTGCAATGTCTGGGTTGCCGGTTGTCTATGTGTTGACCCACGATAGTATTGCGGTTGGTGAAGATGGCCCGACGCATCAGCCCGTTGAACAATTGGCATCATTGCGTTTAATACCGAATATGAATGTTTTTCGGCCCTGTAATATGACCGAGGTTGCAATTTCATGGCGAATTGCGTTGGCCGAAAAATCGCGTCCATCATGTATTGTTTTGTCGCGACAAAAAATTCACCAGATTGAATCGCCTGCGGGTGCGGAAATTGTTCGTGGTGCATATGTTATCTATCCGGCAAAATCGTCACATATAAAAATAACAATTATCGCCACCGGGGCTGAGGTTCCATTAGCGGTCGCGGTCGCACAAAAAATAGGCAACGATGTCCAGGTGGTAAGTTGCCCATCTGTGGAACGTTTTCGTTCACAAAGTGCGTTATATAAGCAACAGATTTTACGTGGTTTTGTTGTCGCGATTGAGGCCGCGTCCCCATCGCCATGGTTTGAATTTGCCGATGCTGTGGTCGGTGTAAATCAGTTTGGAATATCTGGTCGTGGGGCGGACGTATATGCTGCAATGGGTTTTGATGCAAATCAAATTGCCCATGAAATTATGAATAAAGTTAAATAATTATGCCTGATTTTGTATTTATATCTTCAAATGGCGAACAAATTCCAATTATAATTACAACGCGGCGGGGGGTGCGTAATATAACAATTCGGCCCAAAGTCGCACCAATGCGTGAAATTCACGTTTCAAAGCCTTGGATTTCGTCTAATTCTTCGGTGATGAAGTTTGTTGAATCAAAACGACGTTGCATAGAGCGGATTTTTGCCAATGCACCAATACGACGGGTAATCAAACCGGGGGACGAAATAGAATTCCTGGGGCGATTTGTTACACTGGTTCACGATGAAACGCGTCGGGCAAACAAATTCGATATTGTTGATGACACGCACGCGACATTGATTGTCGGGGGCGGGGCGGATATGTTTGAACGTCGGGTGCGAAACTTTATTAAAACAGAATTTTTGCGTATTGCCAAAGAGATGATAAAAACAACTCCGCGTGAATTGTGGCCGACACGCGTTGTTGCACATGACACAACCACCCGCTGGGGCAGTTGTTCAACCACCGGCACAATGTCGTTGTCGTGGCGGCTGGCGTTTGCCCCAATTGACGTTATGCGTTATGTCGTTATGCACGAATTGGCACATCGGCGACATATGGATCATTCGCCGGCATTTTGGGGTTTTGTTTCTGAATTATATGGTTTTGGGGTTGAACGGGCTAAACGGTGGCTGAATCAACATGGCGCCGAATTGCACAGTTATTTTTAAACCTTGAAATTTGGGATTTTTTATATTATAATTAACACGTTATGACAAAGAATATGTTTTCTTTTTCGTTTTTTCATCACGCCCATTCGGGTGTGTGTTTCTAGCGTCCATATAAAAATTATGATATAATGTATGCAATGTAATTGCGTACGGTTTTCCATAAAACTGTAATAAAAAAGGAATGAAAAAATGGAATTAAAACCAACAAAACCGTTATCGGGTTTTATAGAATTAACACCAGTCCAGCAGCGTTGCTTTGATTTTTGTGCTGGGCGTATGTTGGATGTTTTGCGTGATGCCGGATTTTCTAATTTGGATTTGCCGGCTATTGAACGTGCCGAAGTTTTGACAGACAAAGATAACTGGGATGAAATTGAAACTCAAATGTTCTTGTTTCAAAAAGGCGACACAAAAATGGGGCTGCGTTACGATGGAACGGTCGGTTTGTCGCGTTATGTGGCGGGGCACCTGAATGATTTGACGTTCCCGTTTCGGGCAAGTCAATTTTCGAAACGTTATCGTGGTGAACGCCCGCAAAAGGGCCGTTATCGTGAATTCTATCAAATGGACATGGATATTATGGGAATTAATACATTGTCCACAAATTACGATGCGGAAATCATATCGGTTATCCAACGTGCATTAAATTCGGTGGCAGAATTTATTGGCGACAACTATGTTCGGGTTGGATCACGACCGTTTTGGGATGCATTATTTGATTATTTAGGTTTAAATACAGAACAAAAAAAGAACGTATTCATTTTAATCGATAAACGCGACAAAATGGGTGACGAAGAATTCGGTTTGGGGCTGGCAGATGTGCTTAAAAACACAAAATTGGAAAATGAAATAAAATCTGTGTTTGTAAATGGTTATTCTAATTTTGTGAACAAGTCTGACAACTTAAACGCTGCAATTGCCGAATTAAATGATTTTATGAAAACGCTGGATGTTTTTGGGGTGAAAAATGCCGAAATCGACCTGTCAATTACGCGTGGTTTGGCATATTATACGGGACTGGTGTTTGAATTTAAATTGTCTTCGTTTCCAGAATTGGGAACAGCGGCCGGTGGCGGTCGTTATGCAAACCTGGCCGAAAAGTTCAGCAAAACCAAGATAATTGGGGTTGGGGCGGCCATCGGTTTTTCGCGAATCTTTGTTGCCTTGATGGAATTAGGTAAAATCGATTTATCAAAATTTGAATCGCCAATCGTTGCGGCGGTATTACCCATGGGTGATGTGGCATTACCGTTTGCAATGTCGGTTGTAAATAAGTTGCGGGACAAAAAAATCGGGACTGTGGTATATCTGGACACTGAAAAGAAGTTCAAAAACCAAATTGAATACGCAAACAAAATTATGACTGAATACAGTTTGATAATCGGTGAAGATGAAGTAAAATCTAAACAAATAATGGTTAAAAATATGGCGACCGGGGAACAGCAGAAATTATCGGTTGCCGACACAATAAAATTGATAAAAACGGTGTAATAAAATGATAGTCGAACAGAAATTAAAAGACATTTTATCACGTGCATCTGAAATCGAGGCCCAAATGAATTCTGGGACGGTGTCGGGTGATGAATTAACCCGCCTGTCCAAGGAATATTCACGTCTTAATGAAATAATTCCGTTGGTCAAAGACTATTTTCAAACAGTCCAGGGTATTCACGACGCAACTGAAATGCAACACGATCCAGAATTGCACGCAATCGCGTCGGAACAATTGGTTGAATTAAATCATGTGTTGCCTGAAATAGAACGCAAATTGCAAATTGCGTTATTGCCACGTGATGCTGCCGATGATAACAGTGTGATTATGGAAATTCGTGCGGGTGTTGGTGGTGAAGAATCAGCATTGTTTGCGGGCGATTTGTTTAATCAATATAAATCATATGCTCTGCGTCAGGGGTGGAAAGTTGAAATTATCGAAGAAAACCCAACGTCTTTACACGGATATAAAGAAATCATATTCAAAATAGATGGTGTTGGTGCGTATGCACGTATGAAATTTGAATCGGGAATTCATCGTGTTCAACGTGTTCCAGAAACCGAAGCGGGCGGTCGAATTCACACATCTGCAGCGTCGGTGGCGGTTATGCCCGAAGCCAAAGATATCGACGTTGTTATCGATGATAAAGATATTCGTATCGATATTTTCCGTGCGTCTGGGGCGGGGGGCCAGCACGTTAACAAGACAGATTCTGCAATTCGTATAACTCACTTTCCGTCAGGCATTGTTGTTACGTGCCAAAATGAACGTTCGCAAATTCAAAACAAGGCAACCGCAATGGCGGTGTTGCGTTCAAAATTATACGAAAAACAACGTAATGAACAAATGAACGCATCAAATGCGTCGCGTCGTTCTATGGTTGGTTCGGGTGACAGAAGCGAAAAAATCCGAACGTATAATTTCCCAGAACAACGTGTAACCGACCACCGTATTAAACTGACCCTGTATAAGTTAGATGATATTTTGGCGGGTGGGGTGGCACTGGACGAAATGATTGACGCATTGATTGCGGCCGATCAATTAGAACAGCTGGCAAATCTTGATTGAACGTCAATGTTATTAGATTTGTTACAATAAAAAATCGCCCAATCGGGCGATTTTTGTTAACTGTTTTTTCTTTAGAATCGATATTGCATACGCACGCCACCGTTCCAACCGGTGCGACCACCGTCACGACGGTTTAATGATATGGCAAAATTGAAACGTTCCATATTCTTTTCAAATGTTACGCCATATTCTGCATAGTCGATTAAATCCAGTTCAGCAACATCTGGGTGACTTATATGTGCGTCGCCACCACTGGCAAAGTTAAACACATAGCGTCCCGATATTGTGCCATACCAATCGTTACCAAGTTTCGATATTATTCGCAGTGCAGGTGACAATTCAAAAGCATTGAAATCGTCGAACGATACGCCATGGCCAGAAAGTGAATCATATCCGGTTGAATGCACCCAAGTATACCCGGCATATAACCCCGGTTGAAATACAGATTCTTCATCCAACACAATATCATAGGATACGTTTGCCGCGGCACCCAGCCACATATTTGTTAAATCTTGTTTGGCAAGTGGCGATTTAACGTCGGTGAACAGTGTCCCAAAATCAGCCGCCATATTTATACTAAGGTTATTTATACGATAACCACGATAAAGCCCGATGTATTCGCCAGATTCATTTAATTCTGTGTCATCGGCATCTTCACTGGAAATTATAATTCCACCAAAAGCACTTAATTGTGCATAGCGATTTGATAATTGTTCGGGGGTATCGGCAAACCAATCGATATTAAATCTTGGTTGGAATCAACCGGTTTGAATTTATCAAATTTTGCAGTATCTTGGACGTGGTGCCAATCAACCCACAAAGAATTATTGAACGTGTCGTCATCACCGCCACTGCGACCGCGTTTTGGTAAAAATACCGTTCCGTCGTCGCCATATTCACCATATGTTGACATTTTACCGTAATCTTTTGAAACGTCACGTTTTTCTTCAATTGGTTCTTCGGCTATGACATCATCTGGTGTCGCTTCTTGATAAACAGGTCTTGTGAACGACGTTGTATATTGGCCGTTGAAATTATCAAACGCGTTCATCATGGCCGAATGTTGAATAACGGCAATATTATGAACCGCAATTCCATTTGCGTTTAAATGTGATACAGGTGCCGCAGCAATTGCCCCAAACGGTATTGCACCAATTGTTGTCATCGCAGACAACGCCAAAACAGATACGTGTTTCATTTTGTTTATCTCTCTCGGTTATAATTGTTTTTATACTGGGTATTATATCACAAAAACGAACGTTTTAAAAATAAAAAGCGTATAAAATTTTTATTGTTTGTTCCGGATTTTTTTTCTAGGATAGTTCCAGCATGGATAGGGAAGAACAATCTTTATCAAATCGTCCAATCGTAATGGTTGGCCTTATGGGGGCGGGCAAGACCAGTATTGGTCGTGCATTGGCACGTCGTCTTAAAATTCCGTTCGTTGATTCTGACAAAGAAATCGAAGCCGCTGCCGGGTGCAGTGTCGTTGATATTTTTGCCATGTATGGCGAGGCGGAATTTCGTCGTGTTGAACATCGGGTAATGCAACGGTTACTTGATACG
>JAGCRE010000074.1 GCA_017964865.1 Alphaproteobacteria bacterium
TCCGACATACCGCCAAATTTATATCTGTAACCCGGTTTCCAATCGATTTTTTTCAATACAGCATCTATTTTGTTTTGAACCGGACCCAATGTAGATTTCCCAAGGTTGATATCTATTTCGGTAATTCTGTTTTTATCCAAACGACGAATATCTGGTGTTGCACGCACAATTTTTTGTTCACCCAGTTCAGACAACGCAACCATACCCTTTGGCGAATTGGCATATACCACATCAAACAGATTTTGCGTCCGGAACGGTTTTGCAAATTCGACAACAATTGGGTATTCATTACCCTTTTCTTTATACTTGTAACTGTCGTTTCCATACAACGCGTAACGCAGTGCTGTTCCCGCATAGGAATTCTTTATTCCCCAGAAATCCATTTTATCTGCATCGGGAATAAACCGAACCTCATTCGCAGGTTCTTGCTGGGCCAGGACGGCCGATTGAACCTCTTCCAATTTATTTATTTCGGCAACAATTTGTTTTGCATATGCTTCACGAATTTCATCGTCTTCGCCATAGATATTCAAGACAATATCACTGGACGTTGCCATTGACATACCTGCACGAATTTGAATTTCACCATCTACAATATCGTTCAACATTGGCAACATTTCACGAACTATTTTCTTGTCCGTTTTGCGACGATTTGATTTATCAATCAATTCAACACGCATATTGATATTCTGTAATCCTTGGTCGCCAATTTTAACGGTAGTCGCCTTGATTTCGGGGATTTTTGCCAAACGTGATTCAATTTGTTTTGCAATACCTAATGACTTTTCATACGTTGCACCCATTGGGGCACGTGCAGTAATCGTTATTTCATTCACATCGGTTGATGGCTGGAATTCATTTCCAACAAACCGCATCAGGAACGTTGATGCAACCAGTGTTAAAAACACCATTCCCACAACACGACCCGAATGTGCCATTTGATATTCAAACCATCTGTGCAACCAAGATGTCTTTTGCATTTTTTTACTGTCGGCTTCCTTTTTCGCAATTTCGCGTTTATTTTCCGCAGACAGTTTCAAGAATTTCGCAATCATCATTGGGGTAAGTGTAAAACTGAACATCAACGACAGTAACGTTAAATACACAACCGTCAAACCGAACTGGATCATAAACTTACCAACAATTCCGCCCATAAATGCCAGCGGTAAAAACACCACAACGTTTGTTCCAACACCCGCCAAAACCGAAACCGCAACGTTTTTCGTTCCATCAATTGCCGCTGTTTCTGAATCTTTACCGGCACGCATTTCTTGCAGGGCCGCTTCAATCAAAATAATCGCATTCGACACCAATGTCCCCAATGCCGATGAATATGCCAACAATGTCATCGCATTTATTGTAAAACCACTGGCCCCAACAAATTCGAAACCTGCAATTAATGATGCCGGAATCACAACACCTGCAATAATTGTTGAACGCCAGTTTCTTGTAAACGCCAACAACACCAATACAGTCAACACAACACCCAAAATAATTCCATTGATTGTATCGTTTGTATCGTTTGAAATCGCAGTCGAAGAATCAGATATAATTTCGATGTTTGTTTCAACATTTGGAAAATGTGCTGCAAAATCTGCATTTAATGCAGGCAATTTTTTACGCAGTGCTTTTGATATTTTAATTGCATTACCGTCGTTTGATTTTTCAACCGATGCAATAACAACATCTGTGCCATTATAACGTGCACCATTTTCAATATCACGTGCCGCATCACGCACCGATGCAACATCAGATAATTTGAAACGAATACCTTCACTTGTAGATATCGGCAGGTTTGCAATTTCATCGACACTTGCGAATTCACCAATAAAACGAACATTGTTTGACGTTGTGCCATATTCAATTTTGCCCCCTGGCACATTAAGGTTTTTGTTTCCCAGTGCCGTTATAACGTCCATAATCGTAACACCACGTGCCGCCATCAAGTCTGGATCCATATCAACACGAATTGCCCGTTCACGACCACCAAATGTTGAAACCTTGGCCACACCATCTATTTCAGTTATCTGGTTTGCCAAGAAATCATCAACATATTGTTTAATTTCTTCACTGGACGGGCCACGTAAAACAACGTCCACAACCGCTTGTTGCAGGGGGTTTAATTTTTCAACAACGGGCTGCTTTAAATCATCTGGGAATTGTGATGCCAAACTGTCTATTTTTGTTTTAATTTCGGCGGCTTTGTCATTTGCATTTACGCCCAAATTAAATTCCGTCATAATAAAACCACCATTTTCAAAGATTCGCGATGTAATATGTTTTACACCTGGGACTTCGGATATCGCATCTTCGGCTTTCTTGATAACCTGAGATTCAATTTCATCACTTGATGCACCCGGATATACAAATGTTGCCGTAACCATGGGAAAGTCTAACGATGGGGTTCGTTCAATGTTGATACGCGGGTATGCAACCAATCCCAACAGCACCCAAACCAAAACAAACATTAATGTAGTAACTGGACGACGAACAAAGAACTTTAACATTTTATAACCCCACTTACTTTATAATCCGAACCAAATCCCCATCGGCAATATGCGATGTAATAACAATATCACCGTTTGCAACACCTGATATCATTGAATTATCGGCATCACCACGAATAACCGTTACTGGAACAATATGTGCAACATTTTCACGCACAACAAAAACATTTCCATTTTTTATTGCATAGGTCGGCACATAAAAACCACTTTCGCGAATTTCGACCATATGCGAACCGTTTGATGCACCACGTGTGCGAACAACATGCATACCAGAATCTAAATCTAATGAACGTGAAACAGATACTACTTCGCCACCATTGGATATTTTCTGACCAACTGCAAAGCGGCCAACACGCATACCCGAAACATACCCACGATTATCGTTTATAAACAGCGGTTCATAAATAACACCGTCTGTTTTTTTCATTTCAACAACACTGACCGGGACACCATTTTGAACCGCATCACGCGTCATATTAAATACAACACGATTCTGGTCCATACCAAATGATACAAACCGCCACACTACCAGCAATAAAAACACCCCAATTATCACACGCAACACAATGTGATGCATACGTTGCGGATTTATACTTTTCAATATTAACTTTTTCATACTATTCACCCAATTTTTTCACAGATTCTGCAGCCATTAAAATTTTGTATTTCGAATTCAACAATGCCATATCTAATTGATACAGGCCACTGGATGCCTCGGCCAATTCAATGGCAGACGTTTGACCGGCAATAAAACGCTGACGCGAAAAACCGTATGCACGTGCCGCCAAATCGCGAGCATTTTGCAGTGTGTTCAGATTTCCACGCAAATGATTATATTGCGAAATCGCATTGTTGTATTTTTCAGTTGTGATTTTTTTAGACTTGTCCAAATCTTGACGTGCCGCTTCGGCATTCATGACATCAACCATGGCATTTGCACGATCTATACCGCCTGAAAAGATTGGAACTTGTAATGCCAGCCCCCAATATGCCGATTGATTTCCTTTTTTATCAAACAGGTCTGACGTTTCGGTCGCCATTGTTGAATAGTTATACGATGCTGTCGCCGCCAGTGTTGGTAATGCACCATCACGCTTTGACCGGGCAGATTTTTCATACATATTGATTTGCTGGTTAAGTATTTCCCATTCTGGTGTTGTTGTTAATTTGCCAGCGTCTAAATCAGCGAAAGAATTTGGAAATTCTGTTGTTAAATTTAATTCTTCATCAACATCAATACCCGCCAAAATCTTCAGCATACGATGTGCCGTATCACGATTAAATTTCGCATCCGACAGGTTTATTTCTTTGGCAGCAATATCAGATTCTATTTTAACCAAATTGCCGCGATTTGCACGACCCGCAGATGTTAAATTACGACGTGCGTTTTGTGCAGATTTCAAATCTTGTTCCGACAATTTTACGATTTCATCGGTCATTTTTGCTGTCCAGTATAAATCAACCGCACTATAACGAACCTCGCGGCGAACCATTTCTTTACTGACCTCGGACATCTTGATTGCACTTCGCACAGAATCAACCGCATTACCAATTTTCCCAAACGTGTATATCGGCTGGGTAAAAGTTAAACCTGCCATAAATATATTATCTGGCATTTCAATCTGTTCAACCGGTGTCGAAGAACCCTGAATCTGGGCCAACAACCCGCCCAACTGTGGTGGCAGCGTCATATTCATTGAACCACTAAATGGACGTTCAACATCAACCATATTCATATATGTCGCTGAACCCTCTAATTTGAACCAGCGATTTGCATTTGCCGCATCCAGCGATGCTTTGGCTTTTTTCACATTGGCATCAGCCTTTTTCATATCTTGTGATTCTGCCAATATCTTGTCAACGGCATCATCCAATGATAAATCCATCGCAAATGCCGGTATTCCAGCCACACTAATAAATAACGCAATAAAAAAACGCACAAACTTTTGCATACTATGCTACCTCTATTTTTCCAATAACCTTGTTAATTGTTGTCATGGCTTCAACCATTTTGTCTTCGTCTTCGCGGGAAAGATTCGCAAATACCGAACCAATTGCATTTTCAAATTCTGTAATCATCGCTTTGGCGACATCCGCCCCAGCCTTGGTCACACTGTACCACGTGTTACGGCGATCTTTATCATCAACCTCTCGCAGGACCAGACCCTTGGATTCCAGATTTTTGAACGTTGCACATAAATTTGGGGTTGTGGTAAATTCACGATAAGCAATATCTTTTAACAATGCCCGCCCGCCCAGGTAAAGACGCACCAAAACACTGGTCTGGGAACGCGTATATTCGACATTTTTTATCATTTTGGACTTCATACGATCCATCAAACGGTCCATGATAATCATATTGTCTTCAATTAAGCGAATAAAGTCTTTGCGTGCCATTTGAACCCCCTTTTTTATCAAAAAACACCGGCAAATGATTAAATCCGGCAATTATTATATGTTTTAACAAAACTATTTCAAGTGGTTTTTAGGAAAAATTTAAGATTTTTTTAGGGATAATTAAAAAATGTTATTGCAAAAACCCCAAAGCATATTATAATTCGCTATGCTTTTGGGGCGTCGTCTAATGGTAGGACAAGAGATTTTGGTTCTCTTTATTATGGTTCGAATCCGTACGCCCCAACCAGAATAAACAACAACAACAAAATGGGTGTTTTTTATTTATTCCTGGGCGTACGGATACGCCAGAGCGAAGTGCATGGCGAATACGCAGATGAACAAACGCGGTCGCACAAAAACGGATATTTTTAATAGAGTTTTTGCATAGGGTTGGTTATTGTTTATCAAGGTCTCTACACCCCGACCAAAAATTAACCGGCATTTGCCGGTTTTTTAATGTCTATTTGTTCAACAATTTTGATATTGCGGCATCTATTTTTTTCATATCATCGGTTGGTTCAAAACGTGCGACAACATTGCCGTCTTTATCGACCAAAAATTTTGTAAAGTTCCATTTTATATCTGGGCTTTTATCATAATTTTCGTCCGTTGAACGCAACATAGTATCCATTTCTTTGGACATTGGTTGCGACATATCAAATCCATTAAATGGTGCCGCATTTTTCAAGTATTTGAATAATTCTGAGGCTTTATCTCCGTTAACATCAACCTTGGCAAATTGGGGAAACGTTACACCAAAATGCATTGTGCAGAAATTCGATATCTCGTCCGCAGAACCCGGTGCCTGGTGTCCAAACTGATTGCATGGAAAATCAAGAATTTCAAATCCCATATCGTGATATTTACGATACATATCCATTAATGGTTCATATTGTGGCGTAAAACCGCATTCGGTTGCAGTATTTACAATCAATAAAACATCACCCCGGTATTTATCCAATGGAACAGAATTACCATCTTTGTCCACAACGTTAATGTCGTATATTGTCATATAATATCCTTTTGTCGTCATAGTAACAACGTATAACCAAAAATTCAATTGGTTTAATGTCTTATAATTACCCAAACAAAAACCGCCCAAACGGGCGGTTGATTTTATTTCTGTTTGATGTTCAGGTGTGGGGCCTTTTGGATGTACCGTAATTTCGCAAGTTTTACAAAACCCAATTTATCTTTGATAAAAGATCTGCGACGTGCAACATAACATTTTCCGTCAAACACAATATTATTGCCATCCAGATACATAAATGATGCCTTGGCATACTTGCTGTTTGGATTATTTTTGTATTTCGGGTTATCGCGACCAAATTCGCGTTTCAGGTATTCTTGTAATTCAGATATAGTCCCAAAGTATTTAACAAATACATAATTTCCGTCACCGTCAACACCAAACGCCAATTTCAGTGTTTGCAAACCATTGTTTGTTACACGTCGTCTTTTGGGTGGGATACCGCCACGTATCATTAAATAATTGCCATTTTGCAGTATGATTTTGTTTTTTATAAATTCTGCATCTTGGCTGACGTCATATGCCATATCGCCCTGATTTACATCATACGAAGGGAACGATTTAACATCCCCGGTCAATGTATCAATGCACATAATGTATGTAACAGAATCTAAATTAAAGTTAGAACCAATCGCACAACATTCTTCGTGAGTCAATATGGGTTTATTGTTTTCCTTGAAACCCAACGCACCACCAACAGTTTGTCCATTAAGGTTATACATCGGC
Organism: Alphaproteobacteria bacterium; assembly: GCA_017964865.1. The sequence goes on from JAGCRE010000074.1 coordinate 6,661, forward strand.
CCAGAAAAACATCCGTTATAAGTGTATGTTTTGTCCAACGACAGCGAATAATCTTTGATTGGGTATTTGCGTATCTCTGTCTTCTTATAGTCATCAGGATTGGAAAAATGTTTGTTTATATACATATATAAAATCGCCTGGTCGGTTCCAACGAAACCGGCCCCAGCAATCAACAATGATAAAAACAACTTTTTTGCTTTCATACATTAAAATATAA
>JAGCRE010000075.1 GCA_017964865.1 Alphaproteobacteria bacterium
GCGGTATCCGCACATGCACCGATTCTTTTATGCGTAATCGCGCGCGACCATGCCTGCTTTATCAAATTGGCCGATGCCGTGCACCATGCACAATCGCACAAACCGATTATAATGAACGTGTCGCATTGGCGCGCAAAATTTTGACCGGTGACAGTGAACCAATATTGAACGATTTGCAAAAACAAATGCAAAATTATTCCAACAAAATGGACTTTGAAAATGCGGCAAAATGTCGTGATAGAATTGCGGCATTAACCGGCACGTCAAATCGCGGTATGCGGCGGAACAATGCACATAGCACGATTTTGGATTGGAATAAAAATGTTACAGACCTGGAAAAATGGTTGGGTATAAAAATTGAATTGGCGGGCGTGTTTGATAATTCACATTTATTTGGAACAAACCCCGTTGGTGCAATGATAACATTTGGACACAATGGTTTTGAAAAATCGGGTTATCGGCATTTTAAATTAAATGATAAAAAACGCAGTGGTAATGATATCGCCATGATGGATGAATTTGTTTCACGTGCCGTCGCCCATGGCCCAAAACTGGATTTAATTATTGTTGATGGTGGACCGGCACAATGGAACATCGCACATCATGTTGCCCCAAACATACCAATCCTTGGGGTGGCTAAGGGTGTGGTTCGAAATGGCGATGAACACTTTATTATGCCAAACGGTTCGGAATATCGCGACATGCCAAAAGATTCACCATTATTTTTAATGTTGCGGACCGTCCGGGACGAGGCACACCGTTTTGTAATAACTTATCACCGCACAACACGGGCAAAGAAAATGACCGCATCGGTTTTGGACGAAATTGACGGCATTGGTGCAAAACGCAAGCATATGTTATTGACACACTTTGGTTCACCGCGTGCAATAATAGATGCCGACATAAACGCCTTGCGTCGGGTACCTGGTTTGGGCGATGCAGCGGCAAAAAAAATATATGCACATTTCCATTCTGACCTGTTATAATGAATCAACCATTTAAATAAAGGAGAAAAAATAAATGAAGTTCTTTGTAAATTTCTTGTCTGCGTTTCGTATTGCAGCATCTTTTGTAATCATACCAACACTGTGGTTTCAACTGACTTGGTTGTCATTGACACTGTTTGTATTGGCGGCATTATCTGATTTCTTTGACGGATTCTTAGCCCGCAAATACAACGTATGCACAAAATTGGGTGGCGTAATGGATCACATTGGCGACAAATTGATTGTTGTTAATACATTTATAATGATTGCTATCATGATGCCGTTGTGGTTTGTGATTGTTCCAATTATTATAATGATTTCGCGTGAGTTGTATATCAGTGGCCTGCGTGAATTTTTGGGTACACAAAAGATTGAAATGCCGGTACCAAAGGCACGTTTTTCACTGGGCAAAGTCAAAACAGCATTTCAAATGTTAACAATCACTGCGATATTAACTGTGTTCGCATTAAGCACATTGAACAATCCATTATCTGCAAAAGCACTGATTGTGTTTCGTGGTCTGTTTATGTTCGGCATTGTTGGTTTGTGGGTATCGTTGTTTGCATCTGTTGCATCGGCAACACAATACACATTTACATTTGCCGAAAAATTGAAAAAAATAAAGAAATAATTTGTATTATTAAAACACGCTATACGCACGATTTATTGCGTATAGCGTGTTTTTTTATGTATATAAAATCTAAATTAGAACCAACCTTTCTTGGCAGATTTTGTTTCGGCAAATTCACCCAAAATCTTTTTCTGTTTTTCGGTTAGTTTTGTTGGAATTGTTATTGCGATGTCGATATACAAATCGCCAAACGAATCGCGACGGCCGGTCGGCATACCATGTCCACGAACACGCAATTTTTCACCAACCTGGGTTCCACTTGGCACTTTGACCGACAATTTTTTATCATCAATAGTTTCAATTTCAATTTCGCCACCCAACGCAAGTGTTGTAAATGGCACATCGACCCGCATAATTAAATCGGCCCCATTACGCACAAATCGTTTATCTGGTCGCACCCGCACATCCAAATAGAAATCACCCGCCGGAGCACCGTTTATGCCGGCTTCGCCCTGGCCTGCCAATCTTAATCTTGCACCATCTTCGATACCGGCTGGAATTTTCACATCAATACTGCGTGATTTATGCACCGCCCCGGTTCCATCGCATGCGGAACACTTTTTATCGATTTTATGTCCCAGTCCATTACATTCTGGGCATGGTGTTTCCATTGCAAAGAATCCCTGGCGTGTATGAACATAGCCCGCCCCCCCGCAACGTGAACACGTTGGGGCCGGTTTTCCGTCCGCAGTGCCATAACCATGACACTTTTCACAATTTACTTTGCTTGAAAAATTAACCGTATGGGTTGTGCCGAAATATGCATCTTTCAGGTCGATTATAACTTCGTCCAGCAAATCACGTCCCGCCCGATTTTGTGCGGCCCGTCCGGGTCCCGCCCCCATATCAAAGCCAAAACCACGCATTGCTTCACGTAAAATATCATCCATACCGGCACCACCACCCATATCAAAGTGGAACGCACCACCGCCAAATGGGTTGCCATTAAATCCCGCCCCGGCCGACGCACCATTACCCCCGGCAAACGCTGCATCACCAAAACGGTCATACGCGGCACGCTTTTGCGGGTCTTTTAATATGTCAAATGCGTTATTGACCTCTTTGAACTTCTCTTCGGCGGTTTTATCCCCTGGGTTTTTATCCGGGTGGTATTTAAGCACTAATTTATGGTAAGCCCGCTTGATATCGGCATCCGAAGCATCACGAGCAACCCCCAAAACTTCATATGGATTTTTGTTCATTTTTTACGTCCGTAAATTATTGTTGTATCTAATATAGGTAATATAAAACCAAAATCAAGCCCCCCGCCCCAATAAAAACAGCCCGAATTCTGGACAAAAGCACTTGCACAAAATCAAATAATGTTATAATAATATAAACACTATGGTTGATAAGAACACACATACATATGACGCATCAGATATCC
>JAGCRE010000076.1 GCA_017964865.1 Alphaproteobacteria bacterium
CCTGCTTTCTTATGTGCCATAGTTCAAACTCCTTAAGCCTTGATATCCGTTATTTTCAAAACAGTAATGAACTGACGATGACCCTTGGTCCGACGATAGTTTTGGCGACGTTTTTTCTTAAACACCAATACCTTGTCAGCACGTTTCTGTTCAACCACTTCGGCAATAACTTTTGCACCGTCAACGACTGGTGTGCCGATTTTTTCACCAAGCATTAAAACCTGGTCGAATTCAATTTTACCGTCAGCATTCAGTTTTTCAACCTTGATAACATCGCCCTTTTGCACGCGATATTGTTTGCCACCGGTTTGAAAGATTGCAAAATCGCTCATATTCTTGCTCTTTTTGTTTGTTTTTTATCGTTTTTTCGCACTTTTGTCGAAAAGTTTATGCAAATTGTATGTTTTTTATACAAAAAGTCAAGAAAAAGTTTAATTTTCGCACGTATTAATGATTGGTGTTAAAAAACCGCCCAATCGGGCGGTTTTTGAATTACGGTTGTGAATTATAGTTGTCGTCCAACCATGTACGCAATCTAACCTTCTTTGGATCGTGGTCGTTTCCATCGATACCCAGGGCTTCTTGCAGGCACAATTCACGTAACGCCGCTGACTTGGTAACTTCTGTTATCTTGCCATCTTCAACTTTGGTTGCTGCGGTTGCAACATCGTTCATACCCGCCGCACCGTTCAAGATTTCGTTCAATGTTACGATATTACGGCATGTGTTCTTGGAATAATCTTGGCTGTATTTACAACTTTCGCTGTCTGCATAGTCAAGTATCGCCTTGAACTGGGCATGTGATGGGTTACATACCATGTCTTCATAGCAATGTGGAACCTGGGACATTTGTGCACGATATGTCCGGATACGTGCAACCGTCCAGATATTGCTATTGCTTGAATCTGGGCCATGTGAAGACAACATTGTTTCATAGCAATCATAAATTTCATCAACACATGTTGTAAAATTCGTAATCGCATCGGTTGCATTCGACAATACAGAATTTTCTTCGTCACGTTTGAATTCAAGACGTTTCTGTTGCAATGCCTGTTGTGCAGCAACCTTTTGATAACCGATGTTTTGTGCGGTCTTTTTCAGGGTATCGCCATAAACATCGCATGCCGCGTTTGCATCCAACAAATATTTCTGCATCACAGACCGACGCGCATCACCAACCGGTCCACGCAATGATGCATACGGATCGGTCGTTGTTGTTGTGCCGTTTGTCGTTGTTGATGTCGAATAACCAAAGCATGTTGCCGACGATGTTGTTGTTGCATTTGTTGAACCACGTTCGTTCAATGTAACATCCCCGGTCGATGAAATTGCAACCTTGCTGTTATAATTAAACGGACAATTTGACGTTGCATTGTTTGCACACAACGATGTTGTCGTTGTTCCGCCCGTCGAATTATTTACACGAACGGTCGGTGGTGTTCCACACGCTTCGTAAATACCGTTAAAGCAAGAATCCAATACACGTCCACAAACATTGTTATGTGCATACTGGAATAATTCATAACCCCACGTATTTGCCAACGTATCCAATGATTCTTTGGAACTGCCATCATCATTGATTCCGGTCAACCCAGACACAATGTGCGATACATTTGTGAACGAATTTAACAAATCGTCGTTGTTCTTTTCCAACAATTTGATTGTTCCAGCCTTACTATCCGCCCACGCTTGTAATGTGGCCAATATATCACTGCCCGAACCTTCGATATTGCTGATATCAAACCCGAAATTGTTACCCGTTGATGAACAGTAAGACGGTTTTGCACATGTCGAAACACTGCCACCACTATCGGCATAAATATTATGATCCGAACACCATTTAACTGCTTCGGTTGATGTTTGGCCATACTTTTGAACTGTTTCTTGCCATCAAACACAGTTCATAACTTTTTCAGCATCTGTTAATTGAAATGCCTGGGAAATATCTTTACCACGATTTGCAATCAACAATGCCAATTCACCAGACGCCTTAATCAATTCTTCGTTGGCTGTTTCCAACGCTTCTTCGGCCTGGATAAATGACTTTACACGTGCCGCACATGCACAACGGCCCTGGGCAGCACTGCGTGCCGTACAGATTTCATCCATACATGTGTAATACGATTCCAAACAGTTCTGGTAAGCCTCAGCTGAAATCAAACCAGTTGTTGAATCAATAATGTTGGAATAATTACCAGTATAAAGTTTTCCAGACAGATATGTGTATGTATTTGTTGCTGCCGCTGCCTGGTTACCACGAATTGCACTGCCCATCAAAGACACACGTGATGGTTGGGCTGCCTGCATACGGGAAACAACACCCCTTGCCGGCGATGTCCGGTTTGTTACACCACGCGAAACAACCGCACGACCGGTTGATGTATTTGAACGAGCCGTTGCCGTTGCACGTGGCACGACATTACGCGAAACATTTGCATTTTGGTTTGAACGCGAAACACTTGCCGATGGATTTGCACGCGACACAGACGCATCATTTGCACGCGATGCAGATGATTGTTCGGCACGTAGCGTTACCGCATTTGTTGTCCGGGCACGCAGGGCCGCATTACTACGGCTTGAACGCGAATTTGCACGTGGCGATGCCGTATTTGCATTAACTGTTGGACTGATTACTGGGGCAATTGGGTCGGCAAACACCGCACGCATCGACAAAAATGTCGAACATACAAAGAACGCCCCCGCCAACAAGAACACTGTTCCCATCGCATTTTTAGTTAAACCAACAATATCACATTTTTTCATTCATTACTCTCCTGGGGACAAATGCCCAAAATCCGCCCCTTTCCACGTATGCAAAACAGCATACTAGCATCATAGTTTGTATTTATTATACCATTTTTACGCCACTCTGTAAAGCCTAAAACAGAAAGTGTGATTTTATAAAAAACGCCCCAGATGGGGCGATTTTTACTTTTCTTCTGTTTTGAACATACCTTTTAATGCTGCACCTGTTTCTTTGGCATCTTGACCAACCTGTTTTGCAGCTGCTTGGATTTCTTTGGCTGTTGCAACCGCAGCATTTTTCTTTTCAACGACTTCGTTGACTTTTTCGTTTGCAGTATCTTTTGCACCAGACTTTACAGCTTCAACTGTTTCTTTGAATTCTGCGGCCTGTTCTGTGATTGATTTTTTGATAAATTTAGCACATTTCTTGGACACAGACTTTACATTTTCGACCAAGCATGTTGGAATTGTCTTTTCACCCAACAATACTTCTGGACAGAATTTGCTGATTTCATCTTTGTTGCACGCTTCAGCCAATGTTGTTGGTTCGGCTTCTTTGGAACCCAAACCCAAAAAGTCCAGCCATCCCGCATTTGCAGATGTAACGGTCATAATTGCCACCAAACCAAATACTAATTTTTTGTTCATATTTTCCCCTTTTGGTTGTTTATTGTTTTAGCAATAAAATCATAGAAAATAAACGCCTGACACGTCAACAAAAAACCGCCCAGACGGGCGGTTTTATTTACGTTTTTATTTGCGTGGGAATTTAACTGCCGCTTGGGCCGCAGCCAGACGTGCAATTGGCACGCGGAACGGACTGCATGAAACCGAGTTAAACCCACATTTATGGAAGAATTCAATTGAATCTGGATCACCACCATGTTCACCACATACGCCAAGATGAATCTTGTCCCCCTTGGTCGCACGTGCTTTTTGCACAGCGTCTTTAATCAACAATCCAACACCCAACTGGTCAACCGATGCAAATGGGTCTGCAACATAGACACCACGTGCACGATATTCGTCCAAGATTTTGCCGGTATCGTCGCGGCTCATCCCCAACGTTGTTTGTGTCAAATCGTTTGTTCCAAATTCAAAGAATTCGCAAGATTCTGCGATTTCATTGGCCAACAATGCTGCACGTGGCAATTCAATCATTGAACCAACGGTGTAATCGACACTGTCGCCGGTTTCTGCAAACAGACTTTTTGC
>JAGCRE010000077.1 GCA_017964865.1 Alphaproteobacteria bacterium
CGAAACCAGAATCCAGGAATTCTGGGATAATCACAATTTTTGGGATAACGATGTCAATTCATCGAAAAAGTCGTTCTGTGTGATGATGCCGCCACCAAATGTGACGGGAAATCTGCACATGGGGCATGCGTTGGATAATGTGTTGACGGATATTATTTGTCGGTATAAGCGTATGTGCGGATTTGACGTTTTGTGGCAACCGGGAACCGATCATGCGGCGATTGCAACCCAGTTGCTTGTTGAACGTGATTTATCAAAACGTGGGATAAACCCCAATACGATGACGTTGCAAGAAAAGTTAGATGCGGCATGGGCATGGAAGGAAGACATGGGTAGCCAAATTTTAAATCAAATGCATGTTTTGGGCATTACACCAGCATGGTCTCGTGAAAGATTTACAATGGATGCGGGGTTGTCAAATGCCGTTACCAAAATGTTTGTGAAAATGTATAATGCGGGGTTGATTTATCGTGATAAACGCCTTGTTAATTGGTGTCCAAAACAACAGACATCGGTGTCCGATTTGGAAATTGATACACGTGAAGAAAAGGGTAAGTTTTATTATTTCAATTATCCTTTGGTTGAGGGTGGTTTTATCGAAATCGCAACCACTCGTCCAGAAACATTATTCGGTGACCAGGCGATTGCTGTTCACCCAGATAATGAAAAGTTAAAACATTTGATTGGTAAAAAAGCAATAATCCCGCTTACTGATATTGAAATTCCAATTGTTGGTGATGAACATGCGGATCCAGAAAAAGGTACGGGTGCGGTGAAAATTACACCGGCGCATGACTTTGATGACTATGAGGTTGGACTTCGTCACAATTTGACACCGGTTTGTATATTAACGCCAACTGCACATATGATTTCAGCGGCCCCAGTTCCAGAAAAGTATTGGGGCATGGACCGTTATGAGGCACGTGCCGCAGTTATGGCTGATATCGAAGCGGCGGGTTTGTTGGTCAAAATCGAAGACAAGGTTATTCCGACACCATATTCGGAACGTGGTGGTGTGCCGGTTGAGCCAATGTTAACAACACAATGGTTTGTTGATGCGAAAAAGTTGGCAGAGCCGGCAATCAAAGCAGTCGAAGATGGCAGAATCAAATTCCTGCCGGAACACAGATACAATCTGTTTATGTCTTGGATGAACAACATTCGTCCGTGGACTATTTCACGTCAGTTATGGTGGGGACATCACATACCGGCATGGTATGATGCAGACGGCAATGTGTATGTTGCAGAAACCAAAGAAGATGCGATTAAACAATCAGGGGGTAAAGAATTAACCCAAGACCCAGATACGCTTGATACATGGTTTTCATCGGGTATGTGGCCATTTTCAACATTGGGTTGGCCGGAAAAAACCGCTGAATTAGACAGATATTATCCAACCGACTATTTGTGCACAGGTTCAGATTTGATCTTTTTCTGGGTTGCACGTATGATTATGATGGGTGTTTATGCAATGGATGATGTGCCGTTCAAGACGGTTTATTTCCATGGTATGGTTGTTGATAAGTTCGGCAAAAAAATGTCCAAGAGTAAGGGTAACGGAACAGACCCAATGGACGCGATAAACAAATTCGGTGTTGATGCATTGCGCTATTGGATTGCAACGGCACCAATTGGAACAAACTTGCCGTATATCGAGGACGAAGTTAAACGTGGTTCTAAATTGTTAACAAAATTGTGGAACGTTGCAAAATTCGTTTTGATGAATCTGGAAGACTTTGATCCAAAAACAGCGGCCAAGGTTGAAATTGCAAATCGCTTTATCGAAGACAGATGGGCGTTGTCCGAATTGAACAAGGCGATTGCAGATGTCCGCAAGAACTTGGATAAATACGACAACTATAATGCACGCACTGCGATTGATTCGTTCTTTTGGGAAATTTTGTGTGACCAGTATATCGAATTTATTAAGGATAGATTCTGGTCACCGGAAAAATACAGTGCTGAATCGAAATTAGCGGCACAATGGACATTATGGGAAGTGTTGCGTGCAATAATTGGTTTGTATGCACCGTTTGTGCCGTTCATTACCGAAGAATTGTGGCAAAAGATTTACCAAGATAGCGAGGGTGGCGAAACGTTACACTTGACCCAATATCCAGATGTTGATGCGGCACGTGAAACAGACGTTTCACAAATGCAAATTGCATTGGATATATTGAAAACGGTTCGTGGCCTGCGCACAGAACGCAAGGTTGGTAATGGTGCAAAACTGGCGACATTGACGATCCCAGCGGATACCCCGGCCGAATTGCATGGTGTGATTAAATCTGCGGCACGTGCAGAAAATATCGTTCTGGGCGATACGGTTGATTTCGTTGTTGCAGAAAATAATAATGGTGAAAAATAATGGCCGACAAATATATCGAACAAAGACGTTTGCAGGCATACCAGTGCGACC
>JAGCRE010000078.1 GCA_017964865.1 Alphaproteobacteria bacterium
CACAGTGCCGGGGTGGTTCCTGCCGACAATGAAATTATCGTTATAAATAAATCTGATTTGTTAAAGTCCAAAAAGAAATCTAAAAACGCAATTTATGTTTCTGCGAAAACGGGCGATGGTATGGATGATTTATTAGACGCAATTCGCAAACGTTTGCATAAATTGACCGACGGGTTAGAAAACGCACTGGTTATAAACGCACGCACAAAAACATTATTGGAAACCGCACGTGATGAATTAAAGTCTGCAACAAAAATACGTGGTGATAATTTTGATTTAATAGCCGAACATGTTCGTGCCTCAGCCGATGCGATTGGTAAAATTCTTGGCACCATAACCGCATCGGACGTCATGGACGCCACATTTTCACAATTGTGTTTAGGGAAATAAAAAACACCGGCAGATGTCGTGTTATACTACCCAATAACTAACCACTAACACTAACCACTCATTATTCTTCCACTTCGATACTGTCAATCAGTGTTTGTTTTACCGGTGCCAGTTTTACAGGTTTATAATTTTCATTTACAACCGCACCGCGATTATCTTCGGGAACAACCGATACAATATCAACCAATTGTGCGTTTGATTGTTCGGTCATATTTGCACCATATGTTTTCGAACGATATTTATCACGAAAACGTTCTGGGATACGAATATAATTCATCGCGTTCACACCACGTGTTTCCAGTGGCATTTCCACAATTGGTGAAACATGCCGTTGTTCAATATTATAAAGTGGTGTCATAAAATCGGTTGCCGCGTCACTTACCACACGCGGTTCATCTGTGCCATTTAATTCAATTATACGTAATGCACGTTCACTGTCCCCGGTTGGGCGAATACGAACAATACCATCAACCCCGTTATAACCACTGGGGTCTAACAAATATGCCGCATGCGATTTATCAGAATATATCATACCAATCGCCATATTGGTTGCATCATATCCAATTGATGCCAATCGGTTTGGTTTTACACCCGCGACTTTCTCATATGCTGTAACGAAATTACCGTCTGTATCAACCAATGCCGCATATTTTGCCCCCGACATAGTTAAATCTGATATAACATCGGTTCCATCCCACATTGCAGTGCCATAGAATTTTGCATCACGTGAACCAACCCCAAAATACCGCATAAATGATGCCAGCGATTTTGTATCTTCGCCCGTCCCCAGGAACAAAACAGCATCATATGGTAAATCGCCAATCACATCTTTCTTATCCAATTTGTCTAACTGTTGTATTATCGACGAACGTTCAATTGCGGTTATTGTTTCGTTTGTTAAAATGTCGGATAAAACCTCGCGGGCACGCGTGTGTGCCGCAACACGTGCGACGTTCATTGCCGCCTTTTGTGTTGCGAATTTAATTGAATCGGTATCGCGTTCGTCATAGAAAAATGCCCCAACCAATGGCACACTATATATCTTGGATGCACTTTTTGCGACCCCAGCCAAAATATGTCCAGAATCTGTATCGGGGGCCAATATCACAAAGTTTGATCGTTTATCGTTTTGCATTTCTTTGACGATTGCTTCGACACTGTTTGTCGGCATTAAATTCATTGTCATAACCCCGTCGCCAACCGCGGTTGCGTCCGACGTGAACGATAATACAGGTAACGAAGAAGACTTTGCCGATTTTAATTCCCGCACATCATTTGCAAACAGTGGACCAACAACAACCTCTGGGTTCGAAGACAAAACTTCATTTATTGCGTCCGCCCCCAAATTCGAATCAAAGAAAGAAACCGTTAAGTTATTTGCCCCCGCGGCCAGTGTCGCCATTTCAACCGATGTACGAATTGATTTTCCAGTTGCCGCAGCATCCCCCGTCATTGGCAACAATACCGCCATACGGTGCGATGAGTCGTCTTCGAATTTTCCATATTGCAATGCCGCCGGCACCGTCGTCGCGTTTGTATCATCAACCGACCAACGCCCATGCGGTGTGGTGCAACCCGCCAGCACAAGTCCCAAAACAAAAAGTTTGCAAAAATTTTTTATATGCATTGAAAAATCCATTTATTTTTGTATTATTCTAAATCAAAGGGATTAAAAATGCAATATGGACTTTATATCGTTGGCACACCGATTGGAAATCTGGGCGATTTTTCGCCACGTGCAATTGATGTCTTGAAAAATGTCGATTTAATTGCTGCCGAAGATACACGTGTTTTTGGCAAATTGGCATCGCATTTTGATATAAAAACGAAACGCATTTCGCATCACGAACATAATGAACGTGATATTATTCCCGAACTGATTGAAAAGTTACAATCGGGTATGTCGATTGCGGTTGTAACCGATGCCGGTATGCCATGTATCAGCGACCCCGGTTTCCGCCTTGTGCGTGCGGCACGTGAATCAAATATTCCGGTATTTGTTGTCCCCGGACCGGTGGCCGCAATTTCTGCATTGGTGTTATCGGGATTTCCAACCGACCGGTTTACGTTCTGTGGATTTTTTGATTCAAAGAAATTGCACGACGACAATCGCATACGCCACACAATAATTTATTACGAAAGTCCAAATCGCATAATGTCCACGATTACAGAACTGGCACGCGTTATGCCCGAACGTCAAATCGCAATTGTTCGCGAAATAACCAAGGTTCATGAACAGGCCATTATCGGCTATCCAGCGGATTTAATGCGTATTGAACCACCACGTGGTGAAATTGTTATTGTTGTGTCCCCCGCCCCCGAACATAAAATATCTGATGCAGAAATAAGTGAAATTGTGAACGATATAACATCCACATCAACAAAATCTGCCGCGGCCGATTTGGCACGTCGTTCGGGAATATCAAAAAAAGAGGCATATAAACGTATGCTGAATAAAGGGGGCAAAAATGATTAAATTTGTTGGATCTTTTGATACCGTAAAATCATTACCCAAAACACAATTTAGCGAATATGCTTTTGTTGGTCGCAGTAACGTTGGTAAATCATCGCTTATAAACGCAATTGTTGATTCACCTGTTGCACGCACATCAAACACACCGGGACGGACCCAGTCATTAAATCTTTTTAATATCGATGACCGTATTATGATTGTTGACCTGCCGGGCTATGGCTATGCACGTGTATCCAAGGTTGATACTGCCCGCTGGTTGGAACGTCTGCAAGAATATATTAACACACGTCGCCAATTAAAACGTTTGTTTATTTTAATTGATTCACGCATTGGGCCACGCGATTCTGATTTGGAATTAATGGAATTCTGTGATTGCAACGCGATTCAATATCAAATCGTTTACACGAAAAAAGACAAAAAGATTCGCGAAGCTGAACAAATACAAATAAATCACACCCATCACGGTGCAATGGTTCCAGAAATCATTGAAACGTCCAGCACGAAAAAAACAGGTATTGATGCGTTAAGGAAAATCATTGGCATTAAATAAGAACATCTTTGTTGCAACAAATCCATCACACATGCTTGATGCATTATGGTATGTAATGTCGGCATCAAACATATCAATTCAAGATATGTTGATTTTTTTACCAAGCCGTCGTGCAATACGCAGCGTTGAAAAAATGATTGTTCAAAAAAGTGGTGGTGCGGCAATTTTACCCGAATTGGTCGCACTGGGCGAAGGCGTCGAAGAATTCGACTGTGAAGATGTGCCAGACACAATATCAAATACCGAACGTATTGTAATGTTGGCAAAAATACTTTCTATCGACAAACACATCAAAAATATTTCAACCGCATTACCAATTGCACGTGATTTAATTAAAATGGTCGACAACCTGGAAACATGCGGTGTTGACGTGTCACAAATAAACTGGGCAAATTTAGTCGATGAAAAATATGCGACACATTTCCAAGACAAGGCAAAAATTTTACAAATATTATCCGACAATGATTTTGCAATATCGGGTAATTTACAAACAGAATCTGCCAAACGCAATGCTGACATTCGTGCATGGATTCCATACATTGAATCACAAAAATGCAAATATAAATTGGTAATTGTATGTGGTTCTACGGCAAGTGTTCCCGCCACCGCTGATTTAATGACCACTGTTGCAAATGCACCATTTGGTCGCATTATTTTATCGGGAAAAATTGCGGGCCGACAAGACGACTTTGAATTACCGACCAACCCATATCATTCTGAATATAAATTTTTATCACGCATTGGATATGGCATTGACGACATTATTCAAATTGACGTTGGTGATTCAGGTACAATTGATTTTATGAATTTTGCATTTAGTAATGATCCAGCAAAACCAAAAAATCCTTATACAGTTAAACACTGTCATTTAATTGAATGCGAACGCGAAAGTGTCGAAGCAGCAGCAGTTGCCGAAATTGTATCAAACGCATTAAAAGACAAAAAATCTGTATTGGTCATCACGCCCGATGCGGCCGGAAACCAACGTATAGCATCGGAACTGGCCCGGCGAAACATACCTGCAGATTTTTCGGGTGGAACACCCGCAACAATACATATTGTTGGTCGTGCGATATTAAATATGTTTGATGATTGGATTGAAAACAATTCAAAAACGTTTGATAACATATATTCTGATTCAGGCAACGATTTATTTGAAACAATTTTACGAATTGTTGATTCAAACGCTTACGATTTTATACCGAATTTTAATCCAACCGATCGTGAAACTTTACCAATATGGAACGCGTTACGCGAAACATCAAACGCGTTAAGCAAAAACAATATCACACTAACTGTTGTTGAGGCACGTGCATTTGTTGCAGACGCATTATCTTCTGTAACAATTCGCAAAAATATTGATGACGATACGCACGTATGCGTTTTGGGAACAATTGAATCGCGTATGCAGACCGCAGACGTTATTATTCTTACCGGCCTGAACGATGGAATGTTCCCGTCCACAGGATACACAAACGCGTGGTTACCACGGGCAATAGCACAACAAATTGGTCTTGTTCCACCAGAACACAAAATATCATTAATGGCATTGGATTTTATGAATATGTCGTGTGGCGAAACCGTATATTGGTTACGCAGCAAAATATCTGGCGGGGTCCAAACAACAGAATCACGTTTTATATCACGCGTTACTGCACGTGGTGGAAAATTTGATACAAAAACCCAAGATGAAATCTTATCAAAAATACAAAGTTACGATAATGTTGTTATGCGTCCATTGAACTATGATGCACCAACACCACCAAAAACATGGGACGATATTTATGTAACAAATCTTGAATACCTTATTCATAATCCATATACGTTCTATGTGCGAAATATATTGAAATTAAAACAACAAGACGATTATTGGATTGGACCTGATGCACGAAAGTTTGGAACATTGGTCCACGATATTATTGAACATGCAAAACGGGGCGATACGGCGGAAACATTGGTTAAACGCATGGACGATGCCGCAAAAAACATACCGGGATTAAATGGTGTGCAAATCCGTTTTTGGCACAAGCGTTTTTGTGAAATCGCCCCAATTATTGTGAACGAGATAGAATCACGTCCAAACGCACTTGCTGAAATAAATGGTTCGGTAACAATCGATGGACATAACATACGTGCACGTGCCGACCGAATTGATGACGGTGTTGTTATCGATATCAAGACCGGTGCCGCACCTGGCAAACCACAATTGCTGGCCGGCACAATGCCCCAGTTACCATTGGAAGCCTATATGTTGCAAACAGGCGGATTTAATATAAAAACAACCGCGGTCAGCAAAACACCAATTATGATATTTTTACAATTACGCAATAATGATTCTCAACCTATCGTGTATGATGCGGAAATAACCCAGCAAATGATTGATGCAGCAATTGCAAAAACCAAAGAAATGATTGATATATTCTGTGTCGGGCGTGCCCCATATGAAAACCGTCCAAACAGTGATAAAAAATATCGCCAGTTTGACGATTTGGCCCGTGCATACGACGATTTATAACCTATTCTTTTAATTCAATCATCAGTCCGCAATGGTCCGTTGGTTTTTCTGCCATACGGGGTGACATATCGATTTCACAGTTTTTAACCATTTTTTCTGCGGTTTTATTGCACAGAAAATAGTCCAAACGCAACCCCTGGCGATTGCCAATCGTATCACGTCCGCGATAGCCATACCCAGTATAGTCTATTGCATCGGGGTGTAATTTACGCCACGCGTCCACCCAGCCAGAATTTAACCACGATTGCATAATTTCACGTGCCGCGGGGGCTGCAATCGCGATACCTTCATAATTCTTTGGATTCCACACATCGCGGTCTTGCAATGCAACGTTAAAGTCCCCACCAATAACAACCGGTTCTTCGCTGTTGATATATCCATTTATATAATTGGTAAAAGCACGCATCCAATCTAATTTATACGGAAACTTTGGTGAATCAACCGTATCACCATTTGGCATATAGACGTTTATCACCCGAACACGCCCATCAATCACACATTCAATAAACCGGGAATTCACATCGGGAAAATCGGGCATACCACGCACAACATCTTCGATTGAAAAACGTGAAAAAATCGCAACACCATTATAACTTTTTTGACCATAAACCTTGATATTATATCCAAATTCATCAAACAGGTTATGTGGAAAACCGGCATCTTCGACCTTTAATTCTTGAACCAAAACAACGTCGTATTCGCCCGCCCGCAGAATATCAATAAAACTTTGTGCGTGGGCACGTATAGAGTTGATATTTATCGTTAAAATTTTCATATTTGAATTCCGTTTGGTTATGTATTATAATAGCCCCAACATATAATAAAAAACAAGGATTTTATATCATGAATATGTATAAGTTTCTAGAAAACACCGTATCACAATATCCAGACAATCTGTTCTTGGTACGTGAAGGTGTTACGTTCTCTGGATTTATTGAATTGGTGCGTGCACGTGCTGCATCATTAAACAAGGCTGGTGTTAAATCTGGCGATGTGGTTGGTGTTTTGTCGCACAATATACCTGAATTTCCAGTAACACTGTTTGCAATATGGTATCTGGGCGGTCGTGTATTGATGTTGGATACAAACCTGACCCCATTTGAATATGACAATATGACGGGTATTGCAAATTGCCATTTTGTTTGTGCCGAAGAATCTTTCTTTTACAAAACGAAAAACTTTACATTTTATAATATAACAAAAAAAGACGGCAAACCTGATCCGGAATTGCAACCTGCCCCGACAGAATCATTCGAGATTGCAACATTGTCATTTACATCGGGTTCTACCGGCACACCAAAGGTTGTTCCATTAACTCATTTTAACTTGATTGAATGTGCTCATTCTTTAAGGGATATGGCTGACTATATCGAACCTGGTTACTATCTGTATGGATTTTTACCGATGTATCACATATTTGGATTTGCCGTAGAAATTTTGGCAACAATTGAATACGGATGCGGTGTTGTTTTACAATCCAGCATCAATCCAAAATTGCTGATGGCCGATTTCAAAGAATTTCGCCCCCAGGTGATACCTGCGGTTCCACGTTTATTTGAAATGATTCGCAATCGTATTATTGAACAATTAAAGTCCCGCCACCTGTGGCTGCTTGCATCGTTCGTATTAAAGTATGGCAAAACGCTGGAAAAAATCGGGCTTGGTTTCTTGGTGCGTAAAATTCAAGACCCTGTCCGTAACATATTCGGTGGTCGTGTAACGTTGCTTGTTGCCGGTGGTGCCGCGACTAAACCAGAGGTTGAAACGTTCTATGAACGCCTTGGGATGCCATTTATTCAAGGGTATGGTATGACCGAAACGGTTGGACCAATCTGTATTTCCAAACCGACAAAGAAACATATTCCATTTGCATTTGGTGCACCAACAACAAATAACGAATGTGAAATAAGAAATAAAGATGCCGACGGCATTGGTGTTTTGTGGGTTCGTGGACACCAGGTGTTTGACGGTTACCTTGATAACCCCGAAGTGAATTCTACGGTCTTTGATGAACAGGGTTTCTTTAACACTGGCGATTTGGTATCGATCGATAAAAATGGCGAATTGCACTTTGCCGGCCGTAAAAAACAGGTTATCGTTCTTGATTCTGGGAAAAACGTGTATCCCGATGAATTGGAGGCAATGTTTATGAAAATCCCAGGTGTGAAAAACGTCGCAGTATTCGAACACAAAATGGATGACAAAACGGTGTCATATGCCGTATTCAGTGTCGAAGAATATATGACCATCGACAAACTGGCAACGGCGGTTGCAAATGCAAACAAGAAATTAGCATCGTATAAATGGGTAACGCACTTTGCAATGACAACCGATGATTTACCAATGACCAGCACACAAAAGGTTAAACATCATATCGTCCGTCAAAACCTTATTGACGGAAAATACCCGATACAAAAATAGTAAAAAAGCCGGCAAATGCCGGCTTTTTTTATATCACTTTTTCCAACGTTTTAATGTCGGGTAAACAGATTTACAATATTCACGCATTTGGTCGCC
>JAGCRE010000079.1 GCA_017964865.1 Alphaproteobacteria bacterium
CGGCGGGTCATGTGTCAATTCGTTATGGTTTTAAGGGACCAAATCTGGCAGTCGTTACCGCATGTGCAACATCGGCACATTCAATTGGTGAAGCAGTTCGTCTAATCCAACATGGCGATGCCGATATTATGGTTGCCGGTGGTGCCGAAGGGGCGGTATGTAAAATTGGTGTTGCCGGGTTTACATCTATGCGTGCATTGTCAACGCGTAATGATGATCCAACCGCTGCATCACGCCCATGGGATAAAAATCGTGATGGTTTTGTTATGTCCGAAGGTGCGGGTATTTTGGTTTTGGAAGAATACGAACACGCGGTAAAACGTGGTGCAAAAATTTATGCCGAAGTTGCGGGATATGGCCTGTCGGGTGATGCGTATCATATAACAGCACCGGCCCCCGGGGGCGAAGGTGGCTTGCGTGCAATGAAGGCTGCATTGAACGATGCGGGATTAACCCCAGCCGATGTTGATTATATCAATGCACATGGAACATCAACCGGTTTGGGTGATGTTGGTGAATTGGCGGCGGTCAAAGAATTGTTTGGTGATTTGCCGGTTTCAATGTCTTCAACAAAATCAACAACGGGGCATTTATTGGGTGCGGCCGGCGGGGTAGAGGCGATATTCTGTGCGTTGGCGATACGTGACGGCATTGTGCCACCAACAATAAACCTGGATGACCCAATTGACGAAGTTGGCAATTTTGATTTGGTGCCGAACGTTGCCAAAAAACGCAAAGTTGATGTCGCAATCAGTAATTCTTTTGGTTTCGGTGGAACAAATGCGTCATTGGTAATTAAACGTGTCAAATAAAGAAAAGTCTTGGTTTGAACAAAATATGCACGCAGAAAAAACCAAAAATGGTTTTGCAGATTGCAGTGCGTGTTCCATGCGTAATGTGCCACAATTGTGTCAAACATTGATCAATACGGGTTTTATATGTATGGATTGGAAAAGTGGTTGTTTTATAACATGGCAACCAAATGATACGGGGGTGGGGTATGATTTGCTGTCTTGTCATCCGCCACGTGAAATGACCGATTGGTTTCGTGATACACCAACGGCGGAAATAAGACGGATTACATCACAAATGGTGCGTAATGTGTTCGGACAAAAACAAAAATGAAAGGTTTTGCAAATGAACGATACAAAGGCAACTAATTATCAAAAATCAAAATTTGTTGATATGCGGATAACTTTCTTGGGGCTGTGTTTCGCAAAAGAACTGAGACAACTGAGACAAAATAAATACAAACAAAACCAAAAATAAAAACGCGGGATTGTCCCGCGTTTTTTATACCTTTTTATTTTCTTTATCGTCCAGACCGATAACACTTTTGGTGCTGTCCCATGTGCGGATAAGGACACGACGAATTTTACCCGATATTGTCATTGGTAAACTGTCCACAAATTCAATTACACGTGGGCATTTATAAATCGCAGTACGTGAACGAACATGGTCTTGTAATTGACGAACCAAAATGTCCGACCCAACAAAGTATTTATTCAATACAACCGTTGCTTTAATCGCCTGGCCACGTGCCGGGTCGGGAATGCCGGTAACGGCAACCTCGGCCACAGATGGGTGTTCCAGTAAAACACTTTCTACTTCAAATGGGCTGACGCGATAACCGGTTGTTTTAATCAAATCGTCGTTACGACCAACAAACCAGTAATAGCCGTCGCTGTCGCGATAGGCAACGTCGCCAGTGTGATAGTATCCGTCGCGATATACAGAATTAGTTAATTTTTCATTTTTATAATATCCCGAAAACATTCCAACGGGTTTTCCATTTTTAACATTTACGCATATTTCACCACCCGTTCCGTCGGGAACAACACGACCGCGTTCGTCCAGCAATACAACGTTCCAGCCCGCCGCAGGCATTCCCATGGATCCAGGCTTTGGTTCAATCCACGGATTGTTAAATAGCATTATGCATGTTTCTGTTTGACCAAAACCTTCACGCATTTTGACACCAGTATATTCCATAAAGCGTTCATAGACCTCTGGATTTAATGCTTCGCCCGCAACGTCAGCCTTGACCAATGCCGACAAATCATATTTCGACATATCGGTATGCAGCATCATTTTATATGCCGTTGGTGGTGCACAAAACGATGTTACATGGTTTTCAGAAATTGCATTTAACAAATCGTGGGCGGTGAATACATTACTGAAATCAAAAACGAATACCGTTGCACCCGCCAACCATTGACCATACATTTTTCCCCACGAACATTTTGCCCAGCCCGATTCAGACAACGTAAAATGAATATCGCCGTCGTGCAGGCGTTGCCAGAATATCGCGGTGTTTATATGCCCCAACGGATATGCAAAATTATGTGCAACCATTTTCGGCATATCGGTTGTGCCAGATGTAAAATACACAACCATCGTATCGTCGTTTTCATTTGGAACGCGTTCAAATGTTGTTGGATATTGTTCGATTGCCGAATCAATTTCCATACAGTCAATCATTTGAATATCATCACGTTCACCAATTGCAGATTTAATTTCATTTACAATATGTCCATCATCAAATGCGATTATGTTTTTGCATTCCGCGGCATTGATACGAAAACGAATATCTTCGGCCTTTAATTGATTTGTCGATGGAATTGGAATCGCCCCCAATTTATGCATCGCCAGCATTAATACCCAATACTCCCAGCGACG
>JAGCRE010000080.1 GCA_017964865.1 Alphaproteobacteria bacterium
GAACCGTTTGATTCCAAAATATCCGACACAACGCGAATAACATAGTCGAACTTTTCGCGTGATGGCACCATTGGGTGCAATGCACGCCATGCCAAATTACCATGACCCAATTCACGACGACCCGGCGATTTCAAACCTTTGGCTTCACCAACGGAATAGCCAGGGAAGTTATAGTTCAAGATAAAGTCGCGTTCTTCGGCACCATCCAAACTTTCGATTGGTAATGCGTCTTTGCCACCACCCAGTGTTAATGAAACCAATGCCTGGGTTTCACCACGTGTGAACAATGCAGAACCATGTGCACGCGGCAGAACACCCAATTCAATTTCAATTGGACGAACAGTCTTGGTATCACGTCCGTCAATACGTGGTTTGCCCGCCAAAATGTTGCCACGCATAATACGTGCAGTAATGTTTTCAACGATTTCGTCGGCAGCGGATTCCAATGTAGATGTTGCAACCGTTGTATCTGGGAACAATTCTGGGATACGTGTTTTTGCTTCACTATGAATATTCGCCAATGTTTCCAAACGAACCAACTTTTCTTTAATCTGCAATGCTTCTTCGATTTTGCCTGCAAATTGTTCAAAGTCAGATTCCATTGCAATATATTCTGGTGTTTTTTCTGGTGTTGCCCAACGTTCTTTACCGGCTTTTTCTGTCAATTCGTTAATTGCAGAAATAACCGTCTGTTGTGCATCGAAACCGAATTTGACCGCGCCCAATGTGGTTGCTTCATCTAATTCACCGATTTCAGATTCAACCATTAACACACCGTCTTTTGTTGCCGCGACAACCAAATCCATTTCAGAACTTTCAACATCTTTTTTCGATGGATTCAAAATGTATTTGCCGTCGGCATAGCCAACACGTGCCGCACCAATTGGTCCCGCAAATGGAACACCCGACAAAGCCAAAGCCGCAGATGACGCAATCATTGCCAAAACGTCTGGTTGATTCTTTTTATCGTATGAAAAAGTTTGTGCGATAATTTGAACCTTGTTTTTAAATGTTTCTGGGAACAACGGACGGATTGGACGATCAATCAAACGTGCAATCAATGTTTCGTTTGTTGATGCCTTGCCTTCACGTCTGTCGCGTGAACCCGGAATACGACCGGCCGATGCAAACTTTTCTTGGTAATCAACGGTTAATGGAAAGAAATCTTGACCTTCAACCGCGGTCTTTTCGGCACATACAGTTGCCAAAACCATTGTTCCACCCATTGTTGCCAAAACGGCACCATTTGCCTGTTTTGCCATACGGCCAGTTTCCAGACGCAATGTTTCATCGCCATATTGAACTTCGACCACAACAGGGTTGTTCAAATGTGTTTTTTCGTCTTTATTTATTAAACCAAATAACATACTTTAATCTCCTGATATTTGTATTTGTTGTTAAATTATTTTTCGTTCTTATGACGGAGAAAAATTATTCGTTTTTGCACTCTGCACAAAAGTACAAAAATGAACAATTTAGCCCCCGCCGGTTGCGATTATAGAGCATATTTAATCGTTTGCAAATAAAATAGTTAATGTTTTTGTGTGTTTTTTATATCAAACACGCCAATGCTGCACTGGCATTTTTCAGCATAAACCACCCAATACGATAGTTGGTGATATAAACCGTTGCCATAAACAGGCCCATCATACCAACAACCATTAATACGTTTGATTTTTTACCACGCATACAATATGCACCAATGTTATAGAACAAAAATAATACATATGCATCGCACAGCAGACTTATTATCCAAAGTGATGTGCAATTAAATGCTAATGCGTTCAAAACCAGTATTGTTGGATAAATAAACATAATGGAGGCCAAACCCTTAATCGCGATTTCCCAGTCGCGTTCACCACCCGTTATTTCAGATACCAGCATAAGCAGGCCACCACCAACAAATAACAATGCCACCGCCAATACCGGCATAATAACCGCCGCAGTGAATACCGCACCAATCGTAATTGTTGCACCACCCAAAAGACGTATGCCCAAGACTAA
>JAGCRE010000081.1 GCA_017964865.1 Alphaproteobacteria bacterium
CTCTCTCTAATTGCTCCCACTTTTAATCTTTCTTAACACGACCATAATTCCCGCCGGGGTCATGCCCGGAATCCGCGACATGTCGGCAATGTTTTCGGGTCTTGTTTCGTTTAATTTTTCAATCAATTCGTTTGTTAACCCGGGCATTCCCGTATAATTAAAACCATTTGGAATTTTAAGGTTTGCATCACGCTTGTATGCGGCAATTTCACGTGCATTGCGGTCAATATAACCCGCATAGAATTTATCATTTTTTTCTATATCTTTTTTATGCAGTTTATATTTTTCATCATATTGTTTTTTTGTAATCAGCCCACAATTAACACCCATTTGCCCAAGACGTGCAATCGCATTATCCGCACGCAACGACAGACGATATTCTGCACGTGATGTGAACATACGATACGGTTCGTCCACACCCAGTGTTGTAATATCATCAATCAACACACCAATCATTGAATTGGTTCTGTCTAATTCCAAATATACACCATTTGTCGCATATGCGGCGGCGTTGCTGCCTGCAACAATACCCTGGGCGGCGGCTTCTTCATATCCCGATGTGCCGTTGATTTGCCCCGCAAAGAACATATATGGAATATCTTTACTTTGTAATTTGTCGTTTAATGCACGTGCATCAATTGCGTCATATTCAATCGCATATCCATATCGTGCAATACGTGCGTCCTGCAGCCCCGGAATTGTGCGAATCCATTTGTCTTGGATATCACTTCCAAACGATGTTGATATGCCGTTTGGATAAATCAAATCGCTGTCTAAACCTTCGGGTTCTAAGAACACATGGTGCGATGTGTGTGATGGAAAACGCATAACTTTGTCTTCCAAACTTGGACAATAACGCGGACCGATACCACGAATATCGCCATTATACATTGGGGCACCAGATATGTTTTCACGAATTATTTTATGTGTTTTATCTGTTGTGTGTGTGATATAGCACACCGCATCATAATTATTGTCGGGGTTTGGTGATGAAAACCAATCGTGTGGTGTATCACCCGGTTGCAATTCACAAACTGAAAAATCAATACTGTCGCGATAAATACGTGCCGGGGTTCCCGTCTTTAATCGCATAAGTTTAAAACCAGCATCACGCAATACGTTTGATATATGTGTGTCGGGCGATTGGTATTCGCCATTATCCATTATTCGGCCCGATGGAATTTTTTCCGCCCCACGTGTAACAAGCCCCTGTAAAAAAGTTCCCGTTGTAAAAACAATCGCACCAAATTCATATTCGTTATTTACAATTTTGTTTTTAACGTCAACGCTTTCCACCGGGGCATACACGATGTCTAATGTTTTATATTCGTCTAAGATTTTCATAACGGCATCGTGATAAAGGTTGCGGTCAATTTGTGCACGTAATGCCTGGGTCGCGGCACCATGTGACGCGTTCAATGTGCGAAAGTGAATACCCGCACAATCAGCCCCACGTGGCATAACGCCACCCAATGCATCTATTTCCGCAATCATTTGCGATTTGCCTGGACCGCCCATTGATGGATTGCAAGACATCGCACCAATATCACTTTCACGCATGGTTAGCAGCAACGTTTTTGCACCACGACGGGCGGACGCCGCGGCCGCTTCAACCCCGGCATGTCCACCACCAACAATAATCACATCATATTTGGTCATAAATTAAAACCGTCCCATTCCGCCGTTAATGTTTATTGTTTGACCGTTGATATATGATGCTTCTTCGCTTGCCAAAAATACACACAAATTCGCAATATCTTCGGGTTCGCCAAAACGACCGGCTGGAATTTGTTTCAGGTATGTTTCTTTTAATTCATCTGGCAAAACATCGGTCATTGGGGTTTTTACAAATCCCGGTGCGATACAGTTTGCGGTAATACCACGTGATGCAACCTCGGCTGCAATCGATTTTGTCATGGCAATCATACCACCCTTAGATGCCGCATAGTTTGCCTGGCCCGCACCACCGATAACACCAATGATTGATGCCATATTGATAATACGACCATAACGATTTTTCATCATTGGCATAACCGCAGCACGACATAATTTAAAGCATGATTTTAAATTCGTGTTCAACACATCGTCGAATTGTTCGTCGGTCATACGCATAACAAGGGTATCTTTGGTAATACCGGCATTGTTCACCAAAATATCAATTTTGCCAGCCGCATCAATTGTGTTTTTCATCAATTCTTCGGCGGCACCATCGGCCGACAAATCGCATGCAATTTTGATATAAGAATCATCAAATTCCGCATTTAATTTTTCAATGCTGCGACCCGACACAACGACCGTTGCACCCGCCTCTTTCATCTTGCGGGCAATTGCACCACCGATTCCACCCGTTGCACCAGTGATTAAAGCGACCTTGTCTTTTAATTCAAACATTTTTATCTCCTTTTATATCTCTAATTTCTTTGCGTTGATTTCGGGACAGATACGACCGCACAGTCCTGTTAAAACACTGCCCGGGCCAATTTCAACCATATCGGTTATACCCAATTCGTGCATTTTCAAAACGCTTTCACGCCAGCGGACACCATGCGTCATTTGATATACTAATTCGTCTTTTATTTCGGCTGGATCGGTCATAATGTCTGCAGTCTTGTTCGAAATAAATTTTGCGTTTGGTGTTTTTATTTGAACGGTTTCCAGAACTGCACGCATTTTATCTGCGGCACTTTCTTGAATTCGACAATGAACCGGCACAGACAACGCCAACGGCATTGCACGTTTTGCACCCGCTTCTTTTAATTTTTCCATTGTTGTCTCAACAATCTCTTTTGCACCGGAAATAACAACCTGACCGGGGCAATTATCATTTGCGACATCACAGTCGGTCTGCACGCAAATGTCACGCACCGTATCAATGTCCAGTCCCAATACAACCGCGGTTAACCCACGGCCCACCGGAACGGCACTTTGCATTGCATCACCACGTGCACGCAATAATTTTGCAGCGTCTGATAAACTTATCGCACCCGCGGCACAAAGGGCGGTGTATTCACCCAAAGAATGTCCTGCAACAAATTCTGGAACGGTTTGTTTTGACGCACGTAACATTGCAATTGATGTTGCCATAATTGCGGGTTGCACATTTGCGGTCAATGTCAATTCTTCTAATGGGCCATTAAAGATAATGTCGGACAGTTTTTGATTTAATGCTTCATCAACTTCATCAAACACTGCACGTGCCGCCGCATTTGATTCATATAATTCGCGACCCATTCCAACGGCTTGGGCACCTTGGCCTGGAAAAACAAATATCGATGACATTTTTATTCCTTTTATTTTTGATGAACGTTTTCTTTTGTTCTGTGTAAAAACTTTTCAAGTGCAAGTAATGGCTTTTTTGATTTTGTCGGCCAAATCTGGCAAAGGTTTCTATCCACAACAATATCTTTATCGGTCAAATTGCGACAGTTCACATAACGCAACGTTTGTATAGTTGGTCGCCCTTGTTCGTCTTTTAATCCGTATTGGCTGTGTTCTGTAACCCCAGAATAAAGAACAGGTATATCGTTATTTAATTTTTTACTCTCTAAATCAAGAATAGTGCCGTATTTTTCTCTTAATAAAACACGCACATCGTATGGATATACTAATTTATCAGCAACAATGAAATCAAAGTGCTCACCATCAAATTTCACAGTCGTATATTTATCCTTGGAAAAACAAAGCGGGTTTCTGTCAAAGCGTATTGGGGAATCGGTATCCATAATTTTAACTGTTCGAACAATACGCACAGAAATAGGTGTTTCAAAAGATGCTTTTTCGCCTATTGCCTTTTTTAATTCTTGGATGCACGAAAAATCACCGGTGGTAGAAAAGAGATTACCAGTCGTAAGTCTGTAATTAAAAATCACTTCGGATACTAAATGCATTTATAAACCTCTTATTATTCTTATAAAAATTATAATATGCCATTTTTCGTTTCGCAACCGTTTATGCCAAGTATTGCGGGCTGTGGAGTTTTTCGAAAACTGAATTCACAACCACAATAATTCTGGCGATAAAAGTTCGATGCACGATTAATCGATTGGCGTAAATTTTCGTCCCACCGAACGGGAATATATTCAATATCACCCAATTCGCGTTTAGCGGCATTATCAACCTGGGTCTGGTCTTTGTGTTTTGATACCCCCAATACAGACGCAACCGCATTATATCCGTTTTTAATCGCGAAATCACGTGCGTATGCAAAACGATATGCAAAGCATAAATCACAACGTTTACCGCGTTCGGGTTCATTTTCAAAACCAGCAACCGCCCGTTTCCAATCATCATGATTCCAATCGCCAACAGCATATTTTACGCCCAATTCTTCGCAATAACGAATTTGTTCGTTCATACGTTTTTCATATTCGTCGTTTGGAAAAATGTTCGGGTTGTAAAACAAAACAATAAAATCATCAACCCCGGAAATACCACCGTCGGCCAATTGCTTTATCGCCCCCGCTGAACATGGTGCACACCAGGAAAGTAAAACGAGTCTTAATTTATCAGACATTATTTTGTTTTTTGTTTTTTGAAAATATGCATGCGGGTAAAGAATTCTTCCCGCGATTCTTCAAATGTTGTGCATATAAGGTCTGTTACAACTTGCACAAAATTTTCTGGATATGGTTCGTATTGTCTTATCATCTATTATCCTTTGTATTCATCACCGATTTTTGCAGATTCATCTAATTCAACAATTTCATCGGTATTACTGCCAACGCCTAATTCTGCGGCACTGCACATCATACCAAAACTTTCCACCCCGGCAACGGTGCGTTGGCCAATTGGTTTTTTTGAACCCGGTAACACACAGCCAACCGGTGCCAAAACACCAATTAAACCCGCACGCACATTTGGTGCACCACAGACAATTTGAATATCGTTTATACCATCGTTAACGGTTAATATGTGCAAATTATCCTTGGTTGGGTGATTTTTTACATCGACAATTTTTGCAACGATTGGAACGATTTTGTTTTCGTCTTTTGGAACAAAGCATTCAATCAAATTTGCAACTGTTTCATCGTCAATACGGTTAAACAGGTTTTCTGGAATTGTAAATTCTTCACCGTTTGCAATTCTTGATTCAAATTGTGTTGGCCATGATAAGTCATGTTTGACCGCAAATATATTCTGCATCTTGGTCGCTGCATCTGGTATAAATGGGCTTGACACACGTGCATATAAATCAATCAATTGAAAACATGTGTTCAATACATTCCCGGCCACCGCCATATCGCCATTTTTAACCAGTGTCCATGGCTCGGTTACGGTCATATATTCATTTCCAATCGCATAAAGCGAACGCAATGCAGTAACCGCGGCACGGAATTCACATTTTTCCAATGCGGATGTTAATTCGGCAATTTTTTCATTAACTTTTATTGTTAAATCGTTGTCTATGCCGGTCGATTCTGGCACTTTTTCGCCAAAGTTTTTAGCCGTCAATTTGCAAACACGTGAAACAAAATTGCCCAACATTCCGTTCAAGTCTTTATTCACAACATCTGCAAAACGTTCAAATGTAAAATCGTTATCATCTGTTTCTGGGGCAGATGCCATTAATGTGTAACGCCAGCAATCGCTTGGGGCGATTGTTAATGCATCGTCCAAAAATACACCACGATTTTGTGATTTCGAGAATTTGCCACCCTCGAAATTCAGGAAATTCATCGATTTCAACATATCAACGGTTTTCCATCCGTCGTGCATAGCAAGCTGTTGTTCTGGGAAAAATACCGCGTGGAATTTAACATTGTCTTTGCCCATAAATTGTGCATAGTGACAATCGTCATTTTTCCACCATGATTCCCAGTCTTTATTGGCCGCCATTGATATCGAAACATAACCCCATGGTGCATCAAACCAAACATAGAAAACTTTATTTTCATAACCCGGTTTGTTTACCGAAATTCCCCATGGCAAATCGCGTGTGATTGATGTATCACGCAGGCCCTCATTTTCCCAACCGTGTGCGATTGCCGATGCGGTTTTCGACCATTTTGGTGCATGGGTTGCCAACCAAGACTTCCATTCATCCTGCATTTTCGATGCCAAGAAGAACAAGTTTTTCGTTGGTCGCATTTCGATATTTGTTGAACCCGAAATGGTCGAACGTGGATTTTTTAATTCGGTTGCTTCGTATGTTGCACTGCATTTATCACATTGATCGCCACGTGCATTTTCGTATCCGCAATTTGGACATGTTCCAATCAATTGACGGTCGGCCAAGAACATACCATCGTCCACAGAATATGGTTGAATTGTTTCGCGTTCTTCGATTAACCCCTGGGATTCCAGACGTGTGAACAAATCGTGAATTAATTTTTCCTGTAATTCTGTATGTGTGCGACCATATAAATCAAATGACAAATTAAAGTCACGAACCGCACGCAGATGCTTTTCATAGTATTTATTGTTGTATTCGATTACAGGCATATTTTCACGTGCAGCACCAACCACCGCGGGTGTTCCATGTTCATCAGCCCCGCAGACAAACAATACGTCATTCCCACGTGCACGTTCAAAACGTGCATATACATCACTTGGCAGCCAACATCCAACCAAATGCCCCAGGTGTAATTCACCATTCACATATGGCAATGCCGACGTAATTAAAACTTTCTTTGTCATTTTATGCCCTATTATTTTGTTGTGTGCTAATTATAGAATAAAAAAGTCATAAATCAAGAATCACCATAAAAATATGGTAAATTCAAAAAAATGTGGTAAAATATAGACGAAAACAGTAAAAGAGGCATATATTATGGCAAAAACAAATGAAAATATGGATCCAACAATAAACAAGGCGTTCGGTTTAATTGCAAAAACACTTGCAAGCAAGATAGAACGTAAAAAACCGATAACCGCAGATAAAAAAGACTATCGTTGGACAGATTATAAAAATTTGAAAAAAGCTTTTGTTTTCTTGAATAATTATATTGTGGTAGATCCTGCAGACTATTTCGTAAATTATTATAATCCAAGTGTGTTTGGGGCAACATTAGAATTGTGCAGAATGACCCAATACAGGGGTGGACGTTTGTTGGAAGATTTAATGATAGAGGCACATAAGTATTACAACAGTAAAAAACCAACCAACGGAAAAGATATAGCAAGTTTATATAAAAGAATAAGTTTATGGGCTGCCGACGGTATGATACAAACATTAAGTGTGGCTTTGACCCCAGTATCCAAGTTTGTCGAACACGAAAAACAAAAATAAAAACACCGGCGATTGCCGGTTTTTTTTAATCTGTATTGTCCCACGTCGCCAAG
>JAGCRE010000082.1 GCA_017964865.1 Alphaproteobacteria bacterium
CATTTGAATCAATCACATTAAAATTCATATTGAACCGATATTCTAAATCTGTTGTCGCAAACAAATGCGACATCAATTTTTCTGGCGGTACATTACGTGTTTTCGGTGTAATCACAATACGCACATCGGTTGTTGATTCATCAACAATATCATCAACCAGTGGCAATTTTTTAGAATCAATCAGCCCCGCAATCTGTTCCACCAATTTCGATTTAATCAAACCGTATGGTATTTCAGTAATCGCAATCTGGTAACCACCACGGTCCAGTTCTTCGACCGACCAACGTGCCCGAATACGGAACGCACCACGCCCAGTATCATAGTTTTTGCAAATCGTATCAAAGTTATCGATTAAAACACCACCCGTTGGAAAATCAGGCCCAACCAATTTTTTCATAATTTGGGATGTTGTTGCCTCTGGTTTATCCACCACCAAATTTAATGCATCACAGACCTCGGCTACATTATGGGTTGGAATATTTGTTGCCATACCAACCGCGATTCCCATACCACCATTTGCCAGCAAATTTGGAAATGCACCCGGCATAACCGTTGGTTCAACCGTTGTTCCGTCAAAATTCGGCATCATATCGACACTGTCTTCGTCGATACCCTCCATAATCAGCATCGCGGCATCTGTCATTTTTGATTCAGTGTAACGATATGCCGCCTGGGGGTCACCATCGATATTACCAAAATTCCCCTGGCCATCAATTAACGGATAACGCACAGAAAAATCCTGGGCTAACCGCACCATCGCATCATAAACCGAAGAATCACCATGCGGGTGATAATGCCCCAACACGTCACCAACAACCGTTGCACATTTACGAAAAGCTGCTGCAGGCGATAACTTTTGACGCAACATAGAAAACAAAATACGACGATGCACCGGCTTTAACCCGTCACGAACATCGGGCAACGCACGTGAAACAATGGTTGATACCGCATAAGACAAATAACGTTCTGAAATCGCGTCAGATAACTGTTGTGAATCAATTCTTTCGATAATTTCTGTATTTTTTGCCATATTTCTAACCAATCTTGTGCTTTATTTCACGAATACGTGCCAGAATTTCACGCAAATCCGCATCGGTAACCGACGGGGATGGACGACTGCGAACCTCATCCGCCAAGACAATACACAATGTCGCCAACAACAGATTTTCCGGCAATGGCCCCATTTTATCCAAAATTTCCCGGGCACGTGCATCGACCATTTGCCCCAGTTGAATAAGGCGGGATTCCTGGCCATCTTCGCACCGCATGGTATAATTTTTATTTACAATCGGTATTGAAACGACACTCATTGTAACTTCTTTAGTATAGTCAAAGACTTATCAATCATATCGGTTGCACGTTTGTTTTTATCACGCAGATTTTTAACCTGTTCGGTTAAAATTGCAACCTCAAGGTCCGTCTGGCGTTCCGCAACAGTTGCCGCCCCACGCAGACGCGACACTGCATCTTCCAGCGACGATAATTCATGAAAGATTTGATCTTTGATTTCTGACATATTGCCATCATAAGATATTTTTTATATGCGTTCAACCCCAAAATGTGATATAATGCGGCCGTAAGGTATGGGGATAAAAGTTTATGAAAACTAAAATTATTTATATTTCTGGAAATGAATTGTTTGATATGGCGGACATCCGCAGTGCTTTTGAAGAGGTTCGGTCCGCTCTTTCCCTGGGGGATGATACGATTTTGTTTGGTGTTCCGGTTGATAATGATGATGCCTTTATTGAAACAGACGCCCCCCACAAAGAAAACGAATCAGTTGTTGATGTTGACGAACCGATTGTCAATGTCGCCCCGGCAAAATCGCCAAAGGTTGTTCCAATAACACGTGCGGCAAGCACCAAAAAGGTTGCGAAACCGGTTGAAGAACCGATTGAAAAACCCATCAAAGAAATCAAAGACGTTGAACCCGATGAAAATATTGAATTGGTTGAACCGATTGAAATGACACACGAACCCGTTGCTGAAACAACCGATTCTGGGGACGAAGGCACCGACGAACACGTTATTCCAATTTTGTCCGTATTGGGATCCGAGAGTAAAGAACCGGCCGACATTGATACCGAAATCGAACCAGTTGTTGAAAATGAACCCGATGAAATCACAGAAACAGAAACGGTTACGATATCTGATATGATTGCCGATGATGTTCCAACAAATGAACCCGAAAAGACACTGGAAGAATTATTGGAAAGAATAACACCATTGGGCGAAGATGCAGAAAAACAGGTTGCCCCAGCCCCGGCACCAACACAACCAGAACCTGAAAAACCAGCACCGAAAACAAAAGCAGATGACGACACCGATGCAACGCTTGAAAAATTAGCAACCGAATTCTTTGAAAACCAGGATAAAATTGGTGTTCCAGAAAAACCCGCGTCACGTGGTAAAATGAGCAAATTGAAAAACTTTATACCTTTTAAACCTAAAAAACACGAAGAAAACAGTTTAATGGGCGACTTGTTTGGATGGGCGGGGGTTGCTGCTAATGACGAAGATTTTACCATCCCAGGTTTCTTTAAATAGGTATGTAAAATTTAAATGAACACAGACACAATTATTCGATTACTGCAAAATTCTGGAATCAATGTAATTGGCAATGATGCATCATCGGTATATATCGAAGACCCGTCATGTATATTACGCGGCTTTGAAAATTTTATCGAATATGCGTGGATTATTATTACCGCTGTTACCGGGGTATTATTATTCGGTTGGGCAATATCAATGATTCGCGGGGCTAAAAATGATATATTTACGAACCTGCGTAACTTGATTATAATGTTTGCAACATTGTCTATGGTTATTCCAATTATAAATATGATTTGGGGTGATGATTTATTTGCACGTGGTTGCAAAACAATTGCAATATCAATGGATGATTTAAATACGTTATTAGATATGCGGGATAAAAAGTTTAATGATGTTCACACCGATACAACAGTTCCCGTATCGGTTACCGATTACAAATAATGTTCTGCACGCATTGAATGAACAGAACCATTTACAACCAACAAATGGTCATATAATTCTATTTCAAGATTTTTCAAAACCGATTCCACCCTGGCCGTAACATCCAAATCATCACGCGAAAAAGAATTCATCGATGTTGGGTGATTGTGCATCATAATAACCGAACGTGCGTTTAATTGTAATGCCCGACGTGCGATTTCACGTGGATATACACCACTTTCGTTTACCGTTCCTGTTGTATGGGTATCATCGGCAATTAATTTCAAATTGGTATCCAGGTATAACACATGCATTTCTTCGACAGATTTTCCCGCCAAGACCGAACGACAATAATTGTGTAAAACTTTTTCATCGTGAAATATGGGCGTTTCTTTTAATTTGCCCATATAACCAATCTGCATCATTTGATGAACGACCTTGATAAATACTGCGGTATTTCGACCAACACCCTTGAACGCCATTAAATCTTGAATTGGTGCAGTTAAAACCTGGTATACACCGCCAAATTCTTTGACCAAAGCACGTGCCAACGGTCGCACATCACGTCGTGGAATTGCATAACTTAACAACAATTCTAATTTTTCGTAATCTGCCAAATGGTCGCTTAAAAACTTTTCTCGCAACCTGTCGCGATGACCCGCACAAAGTTTTGTATTATCATCTGGCAATTTTGTTTCCATATGTTTTATATCATACGTTCTGTGAATATCGTGACACCATCTTCGGTAATACCCAGTGTATGTTCCCATTGGGCCGACAATCCACCGTCAACCGTACGTGCGGTCCATCCATCTGGATCTATTTTACATTCTGGACGACCAGTAGTGATCATTGGTTCAATAGTAAATACCAACCCTGGAACCATTTTAACTTTGTCCCACATTTTGTCATAGAAATGATATATTTGTGGATCATC
>JAGCRE010000083.1 GCA_017964865.1 Alphaproteobacteria bacterium
GTGTATGCGTGAATTGGTCTTGTCTGGGGCACTGGAATGCCCAACATGTGATTGGTGCGAAATGAAATATAACCTGATAAGGTTTGCACGCGGGGATACGGATAAATGACGAAGCCAAAAATATCAATAATAATACCAGTATATAATGTTGAAAAATATCTGCGGCGGTGTTTGGACAGTGTGCTGAATCAGACGTTCCAAAATTGGCAGGCCATATGCATCAATGATGGATCAACAGATAAAAGTGGCGCGATACTGGATAAATATGCGGCGCGTGATAAACGCTTTGTTGTTGTGCATAAGAAAAATGGTGGGGTAAGTCGGGCCAGAAACGATGGTATCAAAAAAGCTTCTGGTGAATATATTATGTTCCTTGATAGTGATGATTGTATTCATCCGCAGACAATGGATATTGTTTATCGTTTAGCCAAGGATAATAAATCAGATATTGTTTCTTTTCAGGTTTCGAATAAAATTTATAAGGGCATTTTAAATGGTGCAGATGCAGATAAAATTATACAAGAATCTATAACCAAGAAATATGATTTAAATCGTATTAAGTATAAAAAAACAGATACACTGATTAATTATGCAACTGAACGAAATCATAAGTTGGGACGTTTCTTGGTTCATCATTGTTATCCGGTTATTCATTTGTATAAAACAAATTTGGTAAAGGGTATTAGTTTTAATCATAATATAAAGATATGTGAAGATTTCCCGTTCTTTACGTCTGTATTATTAAGAAATCCCAAATCAACTATTATTAATGTGCCGCTGTATTTTTATATACCAAATGGTGCATCTGCGTTAAAATCAGTCGATGCCAGAAACTTTTTTGATAATTTCACAATGGCAATCATAGAAGCATTTAGCAATGTTTCAAAAGCGAATCCAACGAAGAAATGGACTAATGTGTGGCAACGTGAATTTTTGTGGCCGTTTATAATATCCTGTGTTCGGACAGCACGCAATTTGTCGGGTGCTTATGTGAAAAAACAATTAACAACTATGCAACGAATGGGGATGTTTGATAATCCGCCAACAATGCGTGCGCGTAAATATAAACGCCGAATTGAAAATATTATATCCCAGATTTAACGAAACGTTTTGGTATTTTTATCACGCGTTTTAGTCCCAACATACCAGGCTTATCAAATGCATAAATTGGTCTGAAAATACGCTGCATAATTCGTGCTATGTGCATGTATTCTTCGGGTTTAGGCTTTTTATTGGTGACGATATTTATTGTTCCATTGCCACGACGACGCAGGTGATTTACCCAATCGGGACCACGTGATTCTGCCTTGGTAATCAACATATTCATATCAACTGCACCGAAGTGCAAAAGGTAAAGATTCGGGTCAATGTGGAAATTGTGTCCTTTGACACTGTGAAATCCGCTACCCCAGTTAACCGGTTTGTTTATAACAACTGGTTTTGTATATCTGGTTGACAACAGTGCATATTCGCGCTGTTCCAATAATGCCATATTTGTGTCCAATGGTTGTTCGGTTTTCATATGTTGCCCAATATCCAGCCCCAGTCCAGATACGGTTGTTTTGATTTCCTGTTCTGATAAATATTCAGCCAATGATTTGCGTGTGTTCGGGTCAACAATCAAAAATTCGTCAGAATCGCAACCAATAACAATATCATAAGTTTTTAGCAATTCGTGTGCCAATTCTGACAATTATCCAATTCTGTATTTATCA
>JAGCRE010000084.1 GCA_017964865.1 Alphaproteobacteria bacterium
AATTAATGACCAATTGGATCGTATGCGGCACAGTGCAACACGTGCAATGCTGGAAGAACGCGATGTTATTGTTGTGTCATCGGTGTCGTCAATTTATGGTATGGGTTCCCCAGATGAATATTCCAGTATGAAATTGTCTTTGCACCCGGGTGACAAGATTGGGGTAGGTGACGTAATTCGCAGCCTGGTTGATATTCAATATAAACGTAACGATGTTGCACCAACGCGTGGCGATTTTCGTGTGCGGGGTGATACACTGGATATATTCCCATCACATTCAACCGATCGTGGGTGGAAGGTATCTTTCTTTGGTGATGAAATTGATGAAATATGGGAATTTGATACATTAACAGGGGCAAAATTGCAAATGTTGAACCGTATATCGGTTTATCCAAACACACACTATGCAACACCGATGCCCAGTATTGTTAATGCGATTGGTGAAATTCGACACGATTTAGATGAACGGTTGCAATTCTTTCATGAAAATATGAAATATGTCGAAGAACAACGTTTGCGTGAACGCGTGAATTTTGATATCGAAATGATGGAATCAACCGGAACATGTCGCGGAATTGAAAACTATTCGCGATACCTGACGGGGCGGGCACCGGGCGAACCACCACCGACATTGTTTGAGTATTTACCACGTGATGCTGTTCTTTTTATTGATGAAAGTCATGTTACCGTTCCGCAAATTGGTGCTATGTCGCGTGGCGACCGGGCAAGAAAGGAAACATTGTCGCAATATGGGTTCCGTCTGCCAGCATGTGTTGATAACCGGCCATTGACATTTGAAGAATGGGATAAATTACGTCCACAAACAATCTTTGTTTCGGCAACACCGGCGGAATGGGAATTGTCACAGTCGGGTGGTATTGTTTCCGAACAGGTTATTCGCCCCACAGGGTTGCTGGACCCGGTTTGTGATGTTCGCCCCACAGAACACCAGGTTGATGATTTATTAGATACATTAAAAAATATTTCTGGACGTGCGTTGGTTACAACACTGACCAAGAAAATGGCGGAACAGTTAACCGATTACTTGAACGAAAACGGTGTGCGGGCAAGATATCTGCACAGTGATATTGAAACACTGGAACGTATCGATTTGTTGCGTGATTTGCGTATGGGGAAATTTGATGTGTTGGTTGGAATCAATTTGTTACGTGAAGGTTTGGATGTTCCCGAATGTGAATTGGTTGCCATTATGGATGCTGATAAAGAAGGGTTCTTGCGTTCGACGCGTTCGCTGATTCAAACAATTGGTCGTGCGGCACGAAACGCAAATGGGCGTGTGATTTTATACGGTGACACAATTACTGATTCAATGCGTGCAGCATTAGACGAAACCGCCCGTCGTCGTGAAAAACAAATGGCATATAATACCGAACACAACATTACACCACAGACAATTACAAAGGCGATATTTGAACAGGTTGGTGATAAAGACGAAAAGGTTGATAAAAAACGTCGGTTTGTCTATGATAAATCTGGTGGTGTTATGGATGCGGAAAGTTTGCGTGCTGAAATTAAAAAATTAACCAAAAAGATGCACAAAGCGGCCGAAGATTTAGAATTTGAAATTGCTGCCGAATTGCGTGATACTATACACAAAATGGAAGACGATTTGTTATTGTTGGAGTAAGAAATGATAAATGTTAATGAAGTAAAAGAATTGATTGGGTTATATAAATCTCAGTTGTATAAAGATTTTTATGCAGTTGATATTATTGTTGAACGCAGTGGATTATTGTTCAAAATAAGATGCCCATATAATACTGAATTGAAGGCACAGCAGACGATGAATGCTATCACAGAAAAAAAACAACAAAATATCGTAAAACCAGATTACAGACCGTATATTTATCTTGTTGAAAGAGAAAAGTAAGAAAGGATATTTGTAATGGAGTATATATTAAATAATGTTGATGAAACAAGAGGTTTTGCACGTGAATTTGCAAAAACGTTGCATGCACCGGTAACTGTGGCATTGCACGGTGATTTGGGTATGGGTAAAAGTGAAATTGCACGAACAATAATTCAAACACTGCGTGGTGAAAATACGGTGGTTCCCAGTCCAACATTTACAATTGTGCAAAGTTATGACGGTATATCACACTTTGATTTATATCGCATAAATGATGCAAGTGAATTAACTGAAATCGGCTTGCCGTATGCAATTGCAAATGATATAACACTTATTGAATGGCCAGACATCGCCGCCGATTTATTACCAGAAAATACGATTCATATTTATATTACCGAACATGGTTCTGGGCGAAAAATTGTTGTAAAATAAAAGCCGGCATTTGCCGGCCTTTTTTATTGTTTTTTAAGCAGTGATTGAACCGCAATTGGAAAGTCAGGACTGTGTGCCAAATATGAACCCGATACCAATAAATCGGCACCGGCATCCCAGCACATTTGTGCGTTTTTATCGGTTATTCCACCATCAACCGATATTACAAATTTTAATCCATATTTCTTACGCGTTGCCGCCAAAATGGATATTTTATGCAAACATGCCGGCATAAATTCTTGACCCGCGGCACCCGGTTCAACCGTCATTACCATAACTTCGTCTAAATCACGAATAATCGGTTTCAATATCGCGGGTGATGTGTCGGGATTTAATGCAATGCCAGCACGACGACCAGATGATTTAATTGTGCGAATTGCGTTTTTTACCCCAGATGTGTTTGTTGAAACAATTACCGTATCGGCACCCGCGGCAATTGCATCCGCCGCCCATGCAGACGGACTTTCTGTCATTAAATGCACGTGCAAGTGTGCGGTTGTGCGGGAACGGATTTTACGTAATGTATCAATTCCGCCAGTGATTTGGTTTACGTATAACCCGTCCATTATGTCAACGTGAATCATTGAAATGCCCGCGGCATCAAATGTCGTGTATGTGGTGCTGTTATTCATATCAAAGCACATACTGCTGGGCAAAATCGGGATAAATTTGCGGACTTTTTTTGGCTTTTTATGAAAGATTTTCAATATGCGTTCGAACCGTTTATTCATACGTTCGTTGCGGGCAATTATTTTTGCACATTCGTCTGCAGACATATTCCAAATGTGTTCGCCCAATGCACGAACTGGTGCATCAATATGCACACTTTCGGTTACAATGCCAAAAGTATTTGATACAAAATCAACCACACCTTCGGCATCAGATGCACCACCGGTTATAATGATTTTGTTGATTGGGTGTTTTTCCATAATCGGTGTTGCGTCATTTCGGATATTGTTAATAATGTTTGTCATATATGGAATAACAATATCGTTTATGTCGGCACGTGAAAAATCAAACGCAACATCCGCCGGTGTAAACCGATCGGTCGTTTTCGGCAACATTGTGAACACGCCACGTTTTATACGGTCGGCATCGATAAATGGTATACCAAAACGGTCAACAATAGATTGTGTTATGTTTGTGCCACCCATTGGAATCTGGTGTTGCCAAATTGGTCCGCGGTCGGTCCATATAGATACGGTTGTGAACATCGCCCCGTAGTCGATAAACATCGTTGTTTCGTGTGGCGTGTGATAGACCGAATTTAATAAAAATTGTGAATCATAAAAACCGTTTGATTGTATGTGTGCACGACGCAGAACAGATTTTATTTCATCCATTGCGGTATGCGTATAGAACAGTGATGCGTATGTCGATACCAACTGGTTATCCACATGTCCAATTGGCGATAACATATTACGCATATGCGGACAATCATAACGCAGTGGAATAACATATATTGGAAAAAATCCGTCTGGTGGGGTAATTCCAGAAATCTGGTGACGAATGTCGGCCGGGCCAATGCGGTGTTCGTTCTGGAATACAGTGTTTTTGGTCGTAATGTCAAAATGTGATTCGCCAAAGTTTCCAGTTACATAGGCATAGTCAAAATGACGACCGATTTGTGATTCCAGTTCATCAATCACCGATTTGGTTGCATCAACCAAATCAAAAGATTCCGATACAAACATTGCAGATTTAGAAATACGGCCCGAACGCACGCG
The DNA here is from genome assembly GCA_017964865.1 of Alphaproteobacteria bacterium. The sequence continues at coordinate 4,030 of JAGCRE010000084.1, forward strand.
ATGTGCAATACCATGCACCGCGGACGAACCAATGTCCAAACATAAAAATGCAGAATCAGTAAGATTCATTTTAAACATTTACTTCACCAATATGCGTGCAGAATCACGCATGTCTATTACCTTGATATCTTTTGCCAAAATGTTTTGCTTTTCATTTAATGAACGTAATGATCGGACCGCAGAAACCGGATCAGATTCTGGTAACATAATGGTAATTCCGTCGCGGGTCACAATGTTCCAACGGCGATTTTCAATCCATTCCATATAATCGATATCGGTCGCCATTGCATGAACCGCTCCGGTAATTTCAGATATGTTTTCGGGTAATTTGCCACGAAATACGATTGCAGATGAATCACGTGTGCTGGACGGTGTTTGAACAATTGTGCCGTCACCAGACAAGGGGTAAAAAGCAACCCCGTCGGTCCATTGGGCGACAGCGTGATATAACTTAACGCGGATTTTTAATGTTCCGTTTGGCAGGCGTCTTGTTGCAGATTCTTGGACCGTTGGAACGTCGCCAATGCGACGGTTTAATGTGTCCAGATTCAAAGAAGTTGTTTTTGCACCCAAACCCGCAGCAGCAACCGTTTGAATCGCGGCCAGGTCAGAATCATGTGCATCTGCAGAAATGGAAATGTTATGAATAACTGCGGCACGACCACGCCCCAGACCGTTCATAATCATACGGGTCGCAAAATACACCCCCAGAATAATGGCAATAACAAAATACAACCAAAATACGATTGAACGCCTCATGGCAACAATTATATCATAAAATTACGTCATTACAAAAATTATCTTGCCCGCAACAAATAACCCCGACGAAACATACATTTCCGGTAATAACCAACCGATTTAGATGTCGTGTTTCGTGGCACAGACAACAATGACCGTTGGCCCACATCACGATATTCGTTTGATTGAAACGTTACCCACAATCCATCCCAGTCGGGCATCATACCACTTTGGTTCGGGGCAAGTAATTTGGCAATACGCGAACGTGGGGTGTATGATTTCTTTTCAATCCCCAGGCATGCCTTGTGATCACGAACAAATTGTTCGGTGGTAACGGCCTCGTTCTCCCAATTTAATACGGTGGCGTTATCAATGTTGCCACTGTTTGCCGACGCACAGGCACCTAAAAGTAAAAATAATGCGAAAATTTTTATTCTCATAATTCTTATTATAATTTATTTGCGTTTGGGGGGCAATAGTTTTTATAATGCATAAAACCAAGGAAAGGATTTTGCCCATGGCGTTATCTGTTGCAAACTTTATTAAACTGGCAAATTACTATAATCAAACGACAATGATTATGTCGGCAATTTGTGTGCAAAAGGGCGGAATTCCAATGGAAAATTATTCTGGGCGTATGTATGCGGCCGACGTTTTAGAGTTTATTGCAGAGTATGGACGGCGGCTGAAAGCAGATGGTAAAATCGCAATTCCGGCCGATGTCGCAAAGTTCATTGAACGCATAAATGTCGAATATGAACGTGCAAAAAGTTTAACAACACCGTCACAAAAACCGATTTATGAAATGACGCTGGCGGAATTTGAAAAGTTTATGAACATTTAATAACAGGGGGAAAGGGGTATGATTAAACGTTTTTACAAAATGTTTTTGATTTTAGTGGCTGTGGCGACAATTGTTACAGGGTGCCAACAGAATGCCCAAAATCAACAGCCTGCATACGACAATGTTACCGTTGTGAATAATATGGTGATTGGTGAAAATTCGGTGCCAATCTTTCCAAAAAAGGCCGCATTGACCACCGATACGGCACGTCGTTTTTCAATCGAATTGCCAAAACGGTGCAGTGTTGATTGGAATAACCAAAATGTTGTGTCGGTTGTGCCCGAAGAAAAAATCGAAGTTGTGCGTTTGAACGTTGGTGATAAATTGCCTGATTTAAAGGTATCGGACTATGAATTTAGAAAATTAACAGTGCGTGAGGCATTGAACAAATTGCTGGACGGGACCGATATTGACGTTGTCGAAGACGGCCAGATGACCGAAAAAATATCCGGGACTATATCATCGGGGTCGTTAACCGATGCGGTTGAATTAATGGCAAAGATGGGGCGGGTATATTATTCGTATGACGCAGCTGAGGGGGCAATTCATTTAACGCATCGTGCAAAATGGCTGATAAAGATGCCAAAAAACGAAACAATAATAATGGCGTTGTTGGATGCAATGCATGGGGCAGATATGCGGAATCTGTTGGTTGACTGGAACGACAAAACGATTGTGTTCGAAGGCAACTATCAAATCGAACGCGAAGTTTCCCAGATTATTTCTGATATCGCATCGAAAAAATATATGATTGCGTGGGATATTGATGTGTATCGTGTGTATCCGCGGACAGACAATCCAATTATTTGGATGAACCTGTTCCCGGCATTTGGCGATAAAAATATAAAAATGTCCATACCGGGTGTTGTTGGACGGACGGTTGTTGTTGGTCCAGAAATCAACACAAAAACATTACAGGAATTTATGCAACAACAGGCAAATGTTGTCCTTATATCCCAGGGGACATTTGCGATTCCAAACGGTTGGCAATCGCGGTTTGATATTGGTCAATGTGGTAAAGAAGAACGTCTTGAGACCGATTTAACAATTGGTGCAACGGGGACATACGGTGATTTTGGTGGACGTAATAAAATCGATGCTAAAATTGTATTGCGGACATCAAACGGTGAATTGTCATCGTTTGAAATTCCATCAACGGTTGGGGATAACTATATAATTGTTGGTATTCCAACACATGCGTTTGTCACAACCCCAGAAACATTAATCAGTCCGTTTGCGGAACTGGTTGTGTTTATGTCGCCGCGGTTGATTTCTATTGTTGATCCGGCAAGTGTTAAAACAACCGAAACAGGTGCGTTGGTTGGTGAAGCATTGCGTGCTTTTTTAAATGATTAAGGGTGAAAATAATGTTTTCAAAACTTGAAAGAAAAGTTGCATTTAGATATTTACGTATGAAAAAACGCGGATTTGGTTCTGTGGTTTCATGGGTATCGTTAATTGGTATTATGCTGGGGGTTGCGACATTGATTGTCGTGATGTCGGTTATGGGCGGATTCCACGATACGTTGTTATCACGTATTGTTGGTATGAACGGTCATGTTGTTGTATATCACCAAGATGGTGCGATAAAAGACTATGATTTCTTGATTGAAAAAATACAGCAAAATAAAATCGACAATTCTTATACTACATCAATCGTTCCAATTGCCGAAGGCCAGGTTATGGCAACTGCCAATGGAAACAATACTGGGGCAATGGTGCGTGGTATTCGTATGTCAGATTTGGCGGCCAAGGCGGGTATGGGAACACGTATGTATGGAAAACCGCTGGACAGAATTAACGATGGCGAATTGGTTGCAGGTTCATCACTTACGCGTGCATTAAATGTAACAATGGGGGATAATATATCGCTGGTATCTGCAAATGGTGCAACACCAACACCATTTGGAACAATGCCACGTATTATGTCGTATCCGGTTATGACATCGTTCTTTATGGGAATGTATGAATATGATTCTGGCTATATATTTATGCCATTGGAAACCGCACAGAAATATTTGAATATTGGTGACGCGGTAACACATATTGATTTGTTCCTTAAAAACCCCGAAGATACAAATCGCGTGTTAAATGCCTTGGTGCGTTTGTTACCAGACGGTTTTGTTGTTCGTGATTGGCGTGATTTAAATCGTGGCTTTGTTGGGGCATTACAGGTTGAATCAAATGTCATGTTCTTGATTCTGTTGCTGATTGTAATTGTTGCGGCATTTAATATTGTGTCATCACTGGTTATGTTGGTCAAAGATAAAAACAAAGATATTGCGGTGTTACGCACGTTTGGTGTGTCGCGGAAATCGATGATGAAGATATTTATGTTGTCCGGGACCAGTATCGGTGTTATTGGTGCGTTTTTTGGTATGATATTTGGTGTTATTATCGCAATCTATATTGAACCAATACGTCAATTCTTTCAGTGGGCAACCGGACGCGATTTGTTCCCAGCAGAATTATATTATTTGTCTGAATTGCCGTCTAAGTTGGTGTTCAGCCAGGTTGTTGGAATTGTTGTATTGGCCATCGCGTTGGCATTTTTGGCGACACTTTATCCGGCATGGAAGGCGGCAAACACAGACCCCGTTGATGTATTACGTAACGAATAAATAATAAAAGGAAAAACGACAATGGCAGGTATTTTGAATTCTTTATCACGTGTAAATCGCAGCGATGTCGTTATGTCGGTGCGTGATATTAAAAAGACTTTTGTCGAAGGTGGTCAACCATTACATATCTTGCGTGGTGGTGGTTTTGATTTGCATCGTGGTGAAATAATTGCCCTGGTTGGACCGTCGGGTTCGGGTAAGTCAACATTGTTGCAATGTGTTGGGTTGCTGGATAAACCGACATCAGGCAGTATTATTATAAGTGGTATGCCGGTCCAGAAAATGAGTGAAGATGTTCGCACCGTTATTCGTCGTAAAAAAATTGGTTTTGTATATCAGCGGCATAATTTATTGTCGGACTTTACGGCATTGGAAAACGTTGTTTTGCCGATGCTGGCCAATGGTATGGACGAAGAATCTGCACAAAAACGTGCGTTAAAATTATTGCGTGCGGCGGGTGTTTCGCATCGCGTAGAACATTTGCCAGGCGAAATGTCGGGTGGTGAACAACAACGAACCGCGGTCGCACGTGCGTTGGCAAATGACCCAGAAATTTTATTGGCTGACGAACCAACGGGCAGTTTGGACCCAGCACACGCAACGGCTGTGTTTGATTTGTTGTTATCGTTGGTGCGTAAAAACGGAATGGCAATGTTGTTCGTTACACACGATATGGGATTGGCTTCCCGGGCAGATAAAAAAATTACTATTGCAAATGGTATAGTAAAATAGTTAGAATAGGACATATGGGGTACAGAGGAGAGAGAAATGAAAAAGCAAACAAAATCACAAAAAACAAAGAAATCTGTGGTTGTTGCACCCGAAAAACGGGGGCATAACCGTCGTCAACGCTTTTTGGCATTTATTGCGTTGGCGGGGCTGTTTACGTGTGGTTTGTTTGTTGGAATTGCGATGCAGTCACCATCAAACGTTAATATACACAAAACAAGTATTGCAGAACCTGTGGTGGAAAATGTTGAAAGTGAAAAGGTTAATGTGGCACCAAATGATGATGTTTGTGTCCAGGTTGAACGGTTGCCGTTACGTCGTATGCCGGCAGAATCAGACAATGTTGATGACCGTATTGATCGGGCAAAAATATATGTAAGTTTGGCAGAACGTGGTTGTATTGATAATTCGGATGCTTATGCAGAATTGGCACGACAAGAACTAGAAATCGCACGTGCAATAGATGATGATAATTTTGATCATGACGAAACAATCGATGTGGTTGAAACATATAAACGTCTGCATATGCAGGAAGCAGCCGAAGAAATTTTTGAAAAGGCAAAAAAGTTAACAGATCCAGCAATCGAATTTATAATCCAGGTTGAAAAAATTATTAACGAATAAAAGTTAAAGGTGCATAACAATGAAACTGCCGATATTGTTTTTATGTTTTATGACTTTGGTGACACCGGCATTTGCTGATGTTGTTGAACGCAGAACTTGTGACCAGGTCAAAGCAGAAATTGCAGAATTGTCGGCAATGGGTAATTTAAATGCGGAACAACGGGCAGAATTAAATCAATTGTTTATGCAACAGCGGTCGTATTGCAGTGTTAAAAGTAATGGTCGACGGACGGTTGCACGTAATTTACCAAGTTTTTCAACGGGTGAAGTTGCCCAGACATCAAAACTGGATGCGTTGACTGATTATTTAACGGCCAAGAAATCAAATTGTGAAAAGTTAAATGATGAAATAGCAAAATTGGGCGATGATTCAACGGTTGCCTGGATTGTCAGAGAAATGCAAAAGTATTATGATTCCGACTGTTTGTCGATTCCGGCCGCAGATGTTGTTGCAGAAACAATTGCGGGGGCCGTTGTGTCCCAGACGGTTCAATCGGTTGGCGGTGTAACATCAACAGCGGTTGCGGTTAACGATGTGTTTGCGGGTAAAACCGAAGAAGAAATAGCAGCAATATTTGAAGCGAATTTAGCGGCTGGTTTGTGTGGTGATGGAACCAAGCCAAATCGTTTTGGTTGCTGTGCGGGTGAAACGTTTACAGATCTTGGAAATGCGGAATTTGCATGTTGCCCGAACAAGTTAAGTGGCGAGTGTTTTCCACCGATAACACCGATAAAATAGGGCATAATAATCGCTTGATTTTCTTGTCATTTGGTATATAATCATCTGGCTTACGATTTATGGCGGGCATAGTACAAGGGCTAGTACGCAAGCCTTCCAAGCTTGATGTGCGGGTTCGAGTCCCGCTGCCCGCACCACACTTCGCCAAGGCTATGTGTGGCAGGCCATAAAAATAAGTTCTGGGTGCGCGCCGGAGTTGGAGAGCCGGGGCAGACTGTAAATCTGTTGGCTACGCCTGAGGTGGTCCGAATCCACCCGCACCCACCAAAAGATACACCGCACTTCGAAAGTGCGGTTTTTCTTTGGATTTTATACTGTTCGGGTGGTTCGAAAATAGCATATACGAAAAACGCCAATTTTTATCAATCTTCGAACAAGTTATGCTCGTTTTGAATATTGTTGCTTGCTGAATAATTTTTATTAATTATTATATACTCAAGTAAAAGTTTTTATGTAAAGGATATCGATATGCTTCATAGACAAATTTTTGAATGGTGCCCAACCTGTCAAGACGAAGCGTCCAAAAAAGAGGAAATGCCACCTGTATATCCATATGAACAATTTAAACGAATTTCTTTGTGGAACAATGCAACAGATGAATTTCAAATAGAAGAGTTTAAGTGCCCAAAAGGGCATATTACGATTGGTATCCATCAAAATTTTCAATATGAATTTTTATTAGATATGGCATTAGAGGATTTACTTAACTGTAATTTCCGTGGGGCTTTTTTTAATTTTGCATCTGCAGAAGAACGTTTTTTCGAATTTTTCATAGAAGTAATTTGTATTAAGCATAATATTTCTTTAGAAGCCTTCAACGAAACATGGAAAATTATTGATAATTTATCTGAAAGACAATATGGTGCTTTTTCTTTTTTACATTTATTGGAATTTGGGCTTCCTCCCATTGATATCTCTCAAAAACAAATTAAAAACAGAAGAACAAACAAAAAATACACAATCAAAGCACTAAGAAACAAAGTGATTCATCAAGGGTACAAACCAACAGCAGAAGAAACAAAATATTATGGAGAATCTGTAATTCATAATATATGGAATATTGTTGCAAAATTAAAGACTTCGCCAGACTCAATATACAAGATAACTAGAGAGAGGTTAAAACTAAAAACAGATGAAGTAAATAAGTTATATAAAAATCAAAATGTAAACATTGTGACTATTTGTGGCGGTGGAATTTGTTCTAATTTATTTGCTAATAAACCGCAAGAAATATCTATTGATAAATTACTAGAAGAAATGAAAAATGATATCGAAAATAACAAAAGACATTATAACCTTGATTAACAGCTTTTATTTTTATATTTCTGATACTTTTAATAATTTGAAAAAAGTTTATGATTTATACCAATCTTCGAACAGCTTATTTGTCTTGTTCGCATCCACCGAGGCGATTTTTATAATTTTTTGCAATCTAATTCTATAATTTGAATTGGATTATACCCAATTTGAGACACAAAATCTGTATGAATTGCATTAACCATATCTGCAGAGTCATATTCTGCTCTAATAAAGTTTTTTAAATTTGATTTTTTAACTATTTCGTGTCTGTCAGTTATTTGTTCTTTTACATCTGTTATTTTAAACATTGGTGAACATTGTCCATCACACAACTTTGTTTCTGTAAAAGTATGATTTTTTGTTACGATATGACAGTCGTATTCTTCAGAAGAACAAGCAATTAATGTTAATAATGGAATAAAAATAAGCAATTTTTTCATATTTAATCCTTTGTAAAAAGATTATATTCTTATACAGGGTTTAATTCAACCTCTTTTCTTTAAACTCTTTTACCAGTTGCATTAAATCGGAAAATTTTTGCCTGTTTTCTGCTCGATTAATGCAAGCAGTCCCCAACCAAAATATAAACCGACCATTTTGGTCGGTTTTTGTTATATAAAATAGCCGAATCATTACGTTACTTAAGTTAATTATTGTATCATAAGTGTTTAAGATAATTTGTAAGCTATCGGAATCAAAAGACCTATTATAAAAGCTAACATGTATGTTATTATTGAGATATTAGTTGATATTTTAGATAACAAAACGGATGTGTCATCAATGTTATTTCTCATCGGATTCTCCTTTTTATATTAGTATTATATCTCATATACATAATTTATTTCAATATTTTCTGCTCGATTAGTGCAAGCTGATTCCCACCAAAAATGAAAACCGACCCATTCGGGTCGGTTTTTTTGTTTCTTTATATTATACGGCCGAAGGCCCCGTCCAGTGCCAATGCCAATAATACCCAAAACCTAGAGCATTTAAGAACCTTTGCAAGTTTCAAAATAATAAATATAATTGTGAACATATTCGACTCCTTTTGTGTGTTGGTTGTAACACATTATGATTATATTCAAATATTTTTGTTTTTTCAATGTTCTTTGTGTCGTGGGTATTACATCTGTTCGTCTGCCCATGATTTTAATTCGTCGCTTGATACATCAACCGGGAAACGTTGTCCAGATAATACCATTGAATTTGGACTAAGTGTTTTTATATTTGCGGCGGCATCGGTTGTAGATGGTGTGCTGCCCGATGTGGCAAATGGTATAATTGTCTTGCCGGCAAAATCATAAGATTCGATAAATGTGTCGATAATCGATGGTTCGCGTCCCCACCAAATTGGAAAACCGACAAACACAACATTGTATTGCGACATATCGGTGACAGCGTTTGCGATTTTTGGACGGGAATCTTTGTTCGACATTTCAACCGAAGAACGGCTTTTGTCGTTACGCCAATTTAAATCGTCGGCTGTGTAGATGACTTCTGGTTTGATTTCAAATAAATCGGCACCGATTGCGGTGGATAATTTTTCTGCAACACTGCGTGTGTTACCAGTCGCACTGAAATATGCAACCAATGTTTTGTTGTTTGTGTCTTTGTGTGCCGGTATCAGCAAGAAAACAAGCAACGCAACAGCAATGATTACAATGACAGAAATGATTTTTTTCATGGGGATCTCCTTTGGTTTATATGGTGTATTGTATTGAAATAAATCTTGGTTTGCAATATAGTTATGCATATAAAATATAATAAAGGGGATTAAATATGGCGAATATATGTCAAAGTTGTGCAATGCCGATGGAAAATGAAAGTCTGTATGGGACAAATGCAGACGGTTCGGTAAATTCAGACTATTGCAAGTATTGTTATAAAGATGGTGAATTCTTGCAAAAGGTTACAATGGACGAATATATCGAAATGATGGTTCCGTTCGCGTCCCAGGCGGGAATGTCGGGCGACCAAATGCGTGAATATTGTAAATCTGTTTACCCGACATTAAAACGTTGGAAAAAGTG
>JAGCRE010000085.1 GCA_017964865.1 Alphaproteobacteria bacterium
TATATGGGGTAGATTTGATAATTCATGGTGAAATGGATACCAGTGTGCATGGCATAAGCACACAAACGACACCAGAAAATGTTGCGAAATGTGTTACGTTGATTGCACAAACATGTGCAGATTTTTATTACAACAACAACTTTTCAGAACAAGACGTTGCACGTGTGATAAATCGCACAAAATTGTCCGATGCACAATATCTGGATTCGCCCGAAAACCGTTCCAAAGATTTAGAATGGCATTGGCGTGATTTTGGTGAATTATATAATGCCCCCAAAATTAGAGAGATGGGAATGTCTGTTACGCGTGATGATGTTATCAAAAACACGCGGGGCATTTTTGATGGTAAAATGTCAATCGTTACAATCGGGCCAAAATTTGATGGCGATTTAATGAAAATATGGCACGATAATTTCAAACCAACGGATAACCCCGCATTGGAAAATGTTAAACAAAAGAAAAAAACAAGATAAACGACCGCCACAACGGCGGTTTTTATTTGCAAAGAATAATAATTTGTCTTAAAATTACCAATGTCATGAAATTCAAAAAAGTTCTGCGGATTTTATTGCATATCGTCTTTTGGACTTTTACCGCCGCGATTGCTGCGTTGGCGGCATTGATTTTCATTTATGGTAATGATTTGCCTGATTATCGAAAACTGGCAACATATGCACCGCCGGTGGCGACACGACTTTATGCCGCAGATGGTTCATTACTGATTGAATATGCCGAAGAACGTCGTGTGTTTATTGATTATGATGATATGCCCGCCCAATTGGTTAACGCATTTGTTGCCGCCGAAGACCAGAATTTCTGGACACATCCCGGTATTGATGCCCAGGGTATTTTGCGTGCGGTTATAAACAATGGTGCCCGCATGGTTGGGTTTAATACGAATTTTTCTGGGGCATCAACCATTACGCAACAGGTTGCCAAGAATTTCTTTCTAACATCCAAACGCAGTTTGTCGCGTAAGATAAAAGAGGCAATTCTGGCAATGCGTCTTGAACGTACATTTTCTAAGAAGCATATTTTGACCCTTTATATGAACGAAATTTTCCTTGGGGCACGTGCGTATGGTGTCGGTTCGGCGGCATTGATGTATTTTAACAAGCCGGTTACAGAATTAACGTTGGCGGAATGTGCGTTTTTGGCATCTCTGCCCAAGGCACCAAATGACCGTAATCGTGCGGTTGAACGTCGGAACTATGTAATTCGCCGTATGTTAGAGGAAGGCTATATTACCCAGGCCCAGGCCAATACCGCAATGGCAGAAGAATTAAATATCAACAGTGGTTTTACCGAACAGATGGAACCAGCATTTCAATACTTTGCCGAAGATGTTCGTCGCCAGTTGTTAAATAGACTTGGACGTGAAGTGCTGTATAACCAGGGGTTGTATATCAAAACGACAATTGACCCGAAATTACAACGTGCTGCAACCGATGCTTTGAATAAAGAACTGGACGCATATAATGCGGGTCGCACAGATAAATTACAGGGTGCAATTATCGCAATGAATCCGCATACTGGACGAATTCTTGCCATGTCTGGTGGACGCAGTTTCGGTGAAAGTTCTTTTAATCGTGCAACCCAGGCTTATCGCCAAATCGGCAGTACGATAAAACCGTTTGTATATCTGGCGGCATTGGAACGTGGTTATTCGCCCGAACATTTGTTACTTGATGCACCAATTGTCGGGTTCAGGGAAAATGGTATTGAATGGAAACCAGAAAATTATGATAAAAAATTCTTAGGGGATGTGCCATTTCGTTTGGCATTGGAAACATCGCGTAATGTTCCCGCTGTGCGTCTGGCCCAGGAAATAACCCCAGAAAATGCGATTGAAATGGCACAACGTTTTGGTGTTTATCCCGCCGATATGAAAAATGTAAATGTGTCCATGGCATTGGGTGCCGGTGAAACAACACTTGAAAAATTGGTTCTGGGA
>JAGCRE010000086.1 GCA_017964865.1 Alphaproteobacteria bacterium
ACGTCCGGCAATTCAAGATTAATGATATGAACGAGATTGATTTTAACACAAAAATAACATAGTATAATTAACGCATCAATTATATGTCGCATGACTATGATGATGTTCGTGGCGAATTAAAGAACGGTCGTTTCAATGGCACCGTTCGTACACCGCAACACAAATATGATGTTACATTTGAAAAAGACGAATTTATAATTCACAACTATAACGATAAACTGGAAATCATCGGTCAGTTATACAATGATGGTTCTGCAAACGGTCAGTTTTCTATTGAAACAGATGATGTAAACAGATGGTTTGAATTTAGCGAACCGAAAATTCCCGGCACCGTCAATTTGACTATGGATTTTGCATGGGATGGTGGGCATGGGTTTGATTTTAGAAACATTGTTGCCAACAATGTTACCGGTAATATAAAACTTTATCCCAACGGACATCGTGATATTCAACTGCGTGCAGAAGATATCGATTATGATTTTTCATTTTTATCAAATCCGACAAAGTTTTTACGCAACACGAATTTAGATATTCAATTTTCGGGCAATCTGAAATTCGGTGATAAAACATTTAATCATATAAAAATATCAACAATTGGAACCGGTGATAAAATTCAAATTGGAACAATCGTTACCGATAATGTTGCAATTAATGGCGGATATATTGATGCCGATGGTGCACATGATTTAATGGCGGTAATGCCGATGGATGGTCGCAACACAATATGTCTTTTTTCTGGCACACCAACAAATTGGGAATGTCGCGAATTTACCCAGGGGAATTTATCGGGATCACTGCGTGTCAACGGTGACGAATTTGATATAACGGTTAAATCTGCAATTAAGATGCCCAGTATGAATACGGTTCTTTCACGCGTAGCGTTCTTTGGAACACATGGTGTTGTTAAATTTGAATTTGCCGACGCTCGCGGAACATTGTATATCGACGGCAACAAGGTTCGACCAGAATTCAAATTTGCAAAAAATAAAACCCTTGATTGGATGAACGCTAAATTTCCATTTTTGCCAAAACAAATGGCCGATGCAGTTGGCGATGTAGAATGGGAATCTGGGGCGGTTGTTTTTAAACCGCACAACGGCAAATGGCAAATGGCAATTCAAAACGATTTCTTTTATATATATGGCAAAGACTTTAAAATATGGTTACCAGATATTGACCTGGATTTATTACGTGATGGCGTTTACACAATATCGGGCGAATACAAAAACGGTGTTATATCTGATTTAACAATCAACGTTGCAAATCATGTGTTCACCGGATCTGTGGTTGATGGTGCGGTAACATTAAAGACAAGTGTTCTGGACATCGATTCATTTTTATCGCCCGAATACATAAATAAATACGAAGATTTATCTTTCTTTAAGAATCATCCGTTAATGATTCCATTTGACCTTGGGTTTAATGTATCGTTGACTGCTGACACACTTATCTATAACGGTGAAAGATATGCAAACTTTGTGTATTCATTAAAACCAAACACCGAAACATTTTCAATTACCGATGATGCACATGGTAACATATTGGCAACAATAAATCGTGACGGAATAAATTACGACATATTATTGCAATTAAATAAATTCCAAACGAACGGTAAATTATTGGCCAACACAATGCCATTAAATATTGCCGACACATTTGTAACCGGCAATATATCAATGACAACATCGGGCCATATTGCAAATGATATAGAATACAATTTAAATGGTGATGTTGATTTGACATTTAATGGCGGATACATATACGGCATCGGCACCGATGGATTCTTTGCCTTGGCCGATGAAATAACAATACTGAACGCAGAATATGCATTGGCAGACGCGTTAAGTGGTGGCATAACACGATTAAAATCTTTACATATTATTGGACACTATGATCGTGGTAATTTCGAAACAACCGACGCGATGGCGTTATCATTACCACACGTTGATGCAACCGGTGCATTAAAGATTATTGACGGAAAAATGTCTGCGAATTTCTATCTGGTCCTGCGTGGCACTGCACCCGAACCCGCCCCGATTGATTTAACGATTGGTGAATCTGGGGAACGCACATATTCATTATCGGAAATAATGCAGAATTTTGATCCGGCATATATGCGACAATTTGTGAAAAACCACAACAGATTTTAATAAAAAAACACCGGCAAATGCCGGTGTTTTTTGTTTGTTGTTTTTTTTTAGTTCTTTTTACGAACCTGAATATGAACCTCACGCAGTTGCTGTTCGGTAACTTCGCGTGGTGCCCCCAGCATAAGGTCTTGGCCCCGTTGGTTCGTCGGGAATAAAACGACTTCACGTAAATTGGTTGTTCCCAAAATAATCGAAACCAAACGATCAATACCAAATGCACATCCACCGTGCGGTGGTGCACCATATTGGAACGCGGCATACATTCCACCGAATTTTTCTTTTACAACCTCGGGCCCATATCCCGCGATTGCGAATGCTTTGACCATCGTGTCGGGATTATAGTTACGCAACCCACCACTGCAAATTTCAGCACCGTTCAAAACCATATCGAACTGATTCGCCTTTATCTTTAATGGGTCACCATCTAATTCACCCTTTGGCAAACTGAACGGATTATGACCGAAATCTATTGTTCCGGTTTCTTCGTTCAATTCATACATTGGGAAATCTTCAATCCAACAGAACTTAAATTCATGTTCGTTTATCAATCCCAAATCTTCACCCAGTTTGATACGTAATTTACCCGCCGCCTTGGCTGCATTTTCTGGCGTATCGCATACAAAGAACAATGTTGCGTTATCACCCGCAATTTCGTGCAATTTTGCAATGCGTTCTGCATCTAATTTTTTGGCCACCGGTGCCTTTGGTTCATCGGCAAACACGATATAGCCCAGTCCACCCAGACCCAATTCACGTGTGGCATATTCGCCCAATTTATCAAACCACGAACGTGGCTTGTCTGCGGTATTTGGTGCCGGAATTGCACGCACAACCGAACCGTTTTCAACCGCATTTGCAAAGATTCCAAATTCAGACCCACGGAAAATTTCACTGACATCACTAATCAAAATCGGGTTACGTAAATCTGGTTTATCAGAACCATATTTCAGCATCGCTTCATCAAACGGTATATGTGGAATTTCGGGATCAACAATTGCACCTGGAACAAAAGCCTTTATTAATTCTGGCATTAATTCGTTACCAACCGCCTGGATATCTTTCAAATCAACAAACGACATTTCGATATCTAACTGATAGAATTCCAGCAACCTGTCTGCACGCAAATCTTCATCACGAAAACATGGTGCAATTTGGAAATAGCGATCAAATCCGGAAATTTGAATCAACTGTTTAAATTGCTGTGGTGCCTGGGGCAACGCATAGAACATTCCATGATGATTACGACTGGGGACGATATAGTCACGTGCCCCTTCGGGACTGGACACCGTTAAAATTGGTGTTTGAAATTCTGAAAAACCCAAATCCCACATTTTATCACGCAAGAATTTCATAATACGGTTGCGGGTTAAAATGTTGTTATGCAAACTGTCGCGACGCAAATCGATATAGCGATATTTCAAACGCAAATCTTCGGCAACACTGTCATCATCGCCAAAGACCTGGAACGGCAAAACATCTGCACTGGTTAAGACTTTCCATTCTGTTGCCTGGACTTCGATATGTCCGGTTGGAATTTTATCGTTAATCTGGTCATCGGCACGTGCAACAACTTTGCCGGTTATTTGTATCACAGATTCCGGATGAACTTTTTCCAACGCTTCATTACCACCATCAAACACAATCTGGGTAATGCCATAATTATCACGCAGGTCCACAAACAACAACGACCCATGGTCGCGTTTACGATGCACCCACCCCGATAGCGTCACAACTTCACCAACATTTTTTTCGCACAATTCCCCACAGGTATGCGTTCTGTATTTTGATTTCAAAGATAACATTTCGACCCCTTTTTTACTTGTCCCCCACAGCTTTAGCGAAGGGGGATATTCGGGTGCAAAAATCATATGGAATTTGGCACCCATTGTCATTATCCGCAGGGGCGCAAATGTTCTTGCGCGGTGCCACCCCGCATTTATTACTTTTGATTAGGTTTTGCGGCTCTGTGATTGTCAGACACGTCAACGCCACGTCCCCGAAAAATTTGTAATCATATATTAAACCCAAAAATTTCGTTTTGCAAGTAATATAAAAAACCGGGCAATGCCCGGTTATAACTTACATTCGTGGTGCACCAAATCGGTTTGCCTTTTTGTCCCCTGGCTGGCACAAATACACCAGTAACACAATCCAACCAATGATTGGCAACAAAACCCACAACACATTCCAATTAGAACGATTTGTATCGTGTAACCTGCGTGCCACCAAACAGAAACACCCAACCATTAATACCAATGTCCACAAACCACTTATCAGCACATCCGCACCCGTGAATAAAACACTTATCGCATTATCATATCCACCAAATACAGCCGCAGCAAAACCTGCCATAAAATTCAAAACAAAACTTACCACAAACGGGAAAACCCATTCATAGAACAAAATGACCCACCAATATTCACTGCGTCTTGCACGTCCCCAACCGACATAATCAACCCAGAAATTTTTCAATGCGAAACTTATTGTTCCGGTATCTTGTTTTGGTGCTTTTTTTACCATTGTGTTCTCCTTTTATTAACCATTTTCTTTTTGTTGTTTTTGAATGTATGCAACCAATCGTTTTGGTTGAACACCCAATTCTTGTAATTGTTCAATTGCAGATTCATATTTATCTTTCTTTTCTTTCATCACCATACCATATTTTGCGACCATTTTTGCCATTTCGCGTAATTCTTTGGTTGGTAATTGTCGTGCTAAATTACCCGCAACCCGCATAATATCTTTTGACCCATTATCATAAATTGCCCCCAACGCAGACCAGATAAAGCCAATATCTGAATTCAATTTGTTTGGTAACAATAATTCCCCATTTTGTGTACGAACTATAAAATTCTTATCATGTCGCTTTATTGTTATATCGCGACCGACCTTGATACTGTTTGCAGCCAAAACATTTTGAGACATATTTTTATTATCTTTTTTTGCCCCATGTGCCGTCAAAATTTGTGGGGTTGGTGCAAAACTGGTGTATGTTTTACCATCA
>JAGCRE010000087.1 GCA_017964865.1 Alphaproteobacteria bacterium
TTTAGACAATTGGGACGAAGTAAGTAAAAAACATCGTTATTTATAAGAATTTGTTTGATACTTTTATTTGATATATTCACTTGCTAATTTTGTAAAAAAGCATTCGTCGTGGTATATGCCGTCTGGGGTCAACATATATTGACGATTTATCCCGTCAAGGTGATAACCCGATTTAATTATGGAATTATATGATCGAATATTATCTTTGATACACTGACGGCATATTCTGTTCGCCCCCAGTTGTTCAAACGCAATTTCTTCTATTTTTCTGTGAATTTCTTGATTAAACCCGTTTCCCCAGTATTTTCGTGCAAACCAAACCGATGAACATTCAAGTGTTTTATTATCTGGGCAATAATATATTCTTTGATACCCGATTAGTTCGTTATTATAAAATATAAACCAATCGGTCCCCCTGTTTTGACAACGATTATGATAATATTGCATTACGTTCAATGTGTCTTGTTGTGATGTTGGTAAAATACTTTCCAGTCTTGAAGAATAAATGAAATCATCTGGGTTTTCGTTTTTTAATACGTTCCACACCAATTGTGCATTTTCTTCGTTTGGCTCAAGAATGCGCATTTCTAAACGCTGGGTTTTTAAATTACGACGAAATAATTCAAAAAAACGTTCCATTTAATCACCTTTACTTCTCTGGAATGTCACGCAATGTATAACTGGGGATATTATTGCCACATTTGTCTTGCAAAATTGCACGCAGGTCGGTTGCGAACCTGTCTTTGGATTCTGGTTCGGTCCGGTACAGATAATCAATCACACACTTGCAAGTCTTTTCGTTTTCTGGGTCTGTGTTTTTAAACTCTTTGGTCGCATAATTCAAACAATCTTGATATTCTTGGGTTGCCAAATTATCCACCATTTTATCCCAGGATTTTTTAGCATCATCGTTGCTATCACAGGCACATAAAACCAAAGATAATATCACAATTATTTTTTTCATATTGTTATCCTTTCTTTCTTGCAATATATCACATGTTATTCTTTTGTGTATTCCAATACGACATCCAGTAATCGAACCATTGCCATCGTATCCTGGCCACAGTATATGTGCAGGTTTGACATCATTTGTTCTGTCTCATCGGGTGCCTGATTGCCCATCATAAAATCCAGAAATTGGTCGCTGGCCTCGGTTCCATTATGTATACCAAGGTTTTCATAAGACATTTCTGGAACAAACGCCGGTAAGGTTTTTTTGATAGACGCACTGCCATTTTGGCATGGACGATACAACCCATGATTTTTAAATGGAATCTCTAAATCCAGTATACGGTCATTTATTGACAATAATTTTGCAGCGTATTCTGGAAAATCGCGTGCCATTTCGCTATGGCGAGTGCTTTCAAATGTTTTGTGATAAACTATGACAGAACCGGTATCACCAATTGTTTCACAAAGTTTTTTTAATAAACCGGGTCTTGGGTCCGTTCCCGCTGTGTTATGCAGGTATTCATAGTGTTCCAATTCCCCGTCGGGCGATCGTTGCACATGCAAAGAAAATTGAAAACAGATTTGTTGATTTGATCGTGAATTATCAAATATTGGCACGATAGGCTTTATAGATTCATAATCTAAGAAATACAGTGGCCATTTTAATTTTTTTGTAAAATCACGCAATATATCACGTTTGATAACATTTATGTTGTCCAGAAAAGCTTCTATATCACCAGCGTGCATTTGTTTTGCATAATCTTCGGGGGCAACATTGTGCAGGTCTGCACCGTATTTGTTATACATTGCGTCTGCGGTTTTGCCGCGAAAAGCATCAAAAACAGAAAATTCTGGAACATCACGCCAACAATGATATTTATAACCACATTCATAAAAACACAAATCAGTGCATTTCATTTTTGATATCGCAACACCCAATTCTGGACCGTCCAAAAATGCACGCAAACGTGTGATTTCTTGTTGCACTTTTTCCATAGATTGCATTTTTTCGTTTGCATTATGCAGTGCAAACAGTTGTTGTAAATCTAAATCACCATGACGAACATATTGGTTATTTAATGTCATAATAAAACAGTCACGAACCACAATACCACAATGCAATAATACATATTTTTGAAACGAAACGTCCAGATAATGATAGTCGTGTGGACTCGTGTTCGATTTAACCTCTATGATATCCCATGTTCCATCATTGTTATTACGCAGAATATCGACCGCACAGAGTTCGTCAGTATCGGTGGCAAATGTTGCTTCGTAAATAAATGGTGCGTTTGCCGATATTGCCGATTGTGTTTGGGTGATAGCTTCGTCTTCCCAGGGCTTTGCTGTAACGTGAACGCCACCAGGAAAGCGGTCGCATGCCAATTTGCCAATTTCTGTTCCATTATCCAGAACGCGTTGGTTTTTTTCTGGTTCTAAATCCTTGCGGAACTTTTTGAACCACAATGCGTTTGGACATTTTATCCCCAATACATAATCAGATTTTGATATCTTTATCATTTTGATACCATTTGGTTTATTTGATTTCTAGTTTAATACCCATTATTTTTTTGCGTTTCCAATCTCTTAAATATCCCCCGTGTAAATTCCCACTTAAACTGGAACTTGATGAAAATTTATTTGCGTTCCAGATATGTTGACTTTCGGTTTTGTCTGTGTAAAACAATGTAACATTAACGGTACAATGTGTTGTTTGTAAAAAGTTTTCCATTTCTTTTGCAGAACACGCATGTCCATGTATAAAATATTCTTTGTTTATTCCCGTTGACACATGATGTGTCGTTTTGACTTTGTTGTTTGCTTTTATCTGTTTGATGCTTTGTGATATATATTTAAAATTATTTTCATCTATTTTGTCATGATCGTATTTAGAATGACAATCATGGCAAAGAAAAAAGAAATTAGAGGGATCGCAAGTAAAATCTTTAAACAATTTATCAAATTTGTCCACGTTAATATGATAAATGGAACCTTTTTTCTGCAATACAGATTCCTTAATCCAATTTTTGACCAAAACAGATCTATCATACCCGCGTTTGTGCGCGGTTTCAATTTCTTTTCCCTTAATGCCACAGCAAGCACATACACCAGATTTATATTTTGCTGTCTTATCTCTTGTCGTATTACGTGCGTATCCACTGATAAGTCGATAAAAAAAACTGTCGTCACCTATGAATATATTCATATGTATATCCTTTTTGTGTTGTTTTGCGTATTACAATTTTAATTTCCAATTTCACCAGTTTCATTGTCATATGATACAATGCGGCCAAAACTGGCACAAGAATTTTCTTCCATTTTGCGAAGTTGCTCTTTGGCCAGATCATACGAAAAGTAGATTTCTGGTAATACACAATTATTAAATATGATTTTCCATGCTGAACAAGTTGCCATGTTGTACTCCTTTTGTTGTGTTAAAATCCAATTTTTGGTTTGTTGGGGCGGATGTTTTTCACCTGCTGTTCTTGGCGTAATTTAGCCAATAATTCCAATTTGTCGGTTATACCCAACAGATCCGCTTGTTTCTTTACTACTGCAAAATCTCCGGGTGTACGGCTTACCAAATCGGCGACTTCATCCATTGATACCGTATGAATAAAGAAATCTTGAAAAGCTGTAACAACCTGGCTTTGTGTCATAAAGTCATATTTTACCTTGAACGAAAATCTACGCAGTGCCGCCTTGTCTATATTATCCATAAGGTTTGTTGTGCAGATAAACGGATATTCGGCATTTTCCATTTGGGTTAACATTTCGTTGACGGTGCTTACTTCCCACGATGCCCTGGCGTTCGTTCTGTCCTGAAGAAAACTGTCGGCTTCGTCAAAGACCAGCATTGCCTTTTTTGCGTGGGCTTCTTTGAACGCCCTGGCTATATTGCGTTCTGTTTCACCGACGTATGGACCTTTGATATCACTGGCACGTTTTTTGATAATGTTTATTTCTAGTAATTCGGCCAAGTGTTCACAAAATGCGGTTTTGCCGGTTCCGGGGGCACCATATAAGCACAGTGAAAAAGTTTTTAAATTTTTGTCTTTGATTTGATTTGCCAATTTTTCCAGATTTGTATCTGTGTTTAACAAATTCATATCAAATTTTACACCATCTGTTTTCTTGTGCTTTGCCAATTTTCCAGTCATAGCCTGGGTCAGATTATCGATGGTGTAATCGATTATCTTGTAATCATTTACCATTTTCGCGTTTTTTACCGCTGTGTCGATTATAGACAACGGAACCTGATATTTATTTACAATTCGTTTTAATTCTGTGTCTGATATTTCCAATTCGTATTTCTGGAATATGCGTTTCCATGTGTTAATTTTTGCACGTTCGTCAGGGTCGCTCATTTCAAGTGCCATGGAAAATCTGCGAACATACGCTTTATCTATATCATCAAGGTTATTTGTTATCCATATAACGGGACGTTGGTTGTTTTCCAGAACGCGATTTACGTATAATTTGCTTGGGGTGTTACGACTGAATGGCGACAGTGAGAACACGTCTTCGGCTTCGTCAAACAGTATCACAGAATTATCGTCTTTCTTTAATACGGTTTGTAAATGTGCCAGGTTTGATAAACGTGCTTCTTTATCTTCCTGGTTTTCAGACGTTGTGTATAAACGCATGCCCGCCATATTGCAAATTGTTTTAGCAATTTCGGTTTTACCGGTGCCCGGACGCCCATAAAGCAATATATTGATTCCTTTCTTGTTATTGACAACACCACCGACCAAGATGTCAGATGTTTTATCAAAATCGTCCAACATATAGTCAAAATTTTCACGTTGCAAAGTCGCAACCAGTGGGGAACCAATCAACACATCGCGAACATCGTTGCAACTGTTAAAATTCATAGTCAATAAATGTAAAAACATTGAACTGAATGAATTGTCGCCATAACGATGTTTCAGTATCCCCGATTCAACCAATTCGCCCGTTTGAGACATAATTTCTTTGATTTTATCTGCGGGAACCTTGCATACCGCGGACACAAAATCGGCATTCATATCATCCATAAAATCATTATTTATTCCTTCGCTGTTAAAATGACAGATTAACCGACGGATTTGAGTGTTTTTCTTTGAAAAGACCAGAAATTGTAACAATCGTCTGCAATCGGTGTCTAAATCAAAAGTGTCGCATATAAGTGTAAAGTTTTTATCAAATTCGGGGTCGGTTATATCGGTATTAAAGTCTGATTTACGCATGTTAAATGTATTAGAAACACGTGCGTATAAATCGTCTTCGGCAAGCAAACTGTTACGGCATAATTTTCCGTTTAATAAATTAGTAACAAATTCAACCCTGTCGCGTTGGGAAACGCGTTTTTCATCGTTGTTCAACAATTCGTATAAACCGAACCCAAATAATTCCGCAGACATTCTGGTCAGTTGATGAAAAAACATGCCCGGGTCTTCGGGTTCGTATTCGCTGTTCACAACGTTTCTTAAATAATATAACGCTGTTTGGCGATCTTTTATATTCATTTGCAACCCCCTTTATTTTGGTGCTCGAACGGAATATAAACAACGTTTGTGACAAAAATGGTCGTTTTTCTTGACGAATCAAAAAAATGTGGTATTTTCACAATAAATTGATTAAAAATGCTTAAAAAAGGTGGGTTAAAATGCCAGAATCACGCGATGATTAGAGAAAAACATATATCAGAATAAAACTTATCAACGAATTACGCAGTCGATCTATGACGTTGGCGGATATTTGCGATTTTCTGTCGGCAGAAAACATACTTCATGGTCATGTTCGCAAAACGTGTAAAGACCCCAGTAATTACAAAGTCTGTAAACGAACGGCAGAACGTGAAATAGGTCGTATCAAAGCTGAGTATAAAAATCAGTTGGATTATAACAAAGAATTTGGGACGTATAAATTGGATTTATATGATTTTCCTGATACTATTGATGCGGCGGAAATCCAAGCATTGGATGTCGCGTTGCAGAAAATGAACAGCAATAAAAACGCAAAAAAATTATTGGAAAATTTGAAATCAAAACTGACAACCAGATTGTATCACAAAATCGAACATACAGAAAGTGCTGTCAAGGCTTCGCGTAAAATCAATGAGATAGATGAAAGAATCAATTCTAATTATGCTTTTGTTGGGCCGCATTTAATCACAGATTTTGATGACAATATAAAAACTTTCCTGGATTTTGCGATATGTAACTTACGCGAAGTTCGCTTTTTGTATTATAAAAAAAAGGAACATACTGTCCATCCGTTGGGAATAATGTATGGTCCAAATAATGTATATCTTATTGCTTACGAATGTGAAAAGGGCAAAGTACACAGCAAACCACGACATTACATATTATCTGAAATCTCGAATTTGACAGAAACGAAAGTTCAGTTTGAAAAATACAATGATTTTTCTATTAAAGAATATGCGAATTCGATGTTTGGAATCTATAATGACGGCACAATGTATGATGTAGAATGGCTTATTAAAAATCCAAAGACTATTGGAATCGCAAAA
>JAGCRE010000088.1 GCA_017964865.1 Alphaproteobacteria bacterium
AACGCCCAGTGCTTCGTCATGATTGTTCATTGGAACTGCTTTTTTTTCTTTTTTCCCATCTGGGTATTTTTGGGTAATGCAAGAATCATCCAATCCAATTTTTTCGACCAAGCCACCAACGACTGGCTGTTTTGTTTCCGCATTATAAACCTGATATTTCAGGGACGAAGAACCGCAATTCAACGCAAGTATATACATATTTTCTTATCCTTTTTATTTGTTTGTGGGCAAAGTCTAGCACCCCAAACAAACATTTTCAACAATAAATACGGAATTTTATCCGCCATTCGTTGTTCGCAATGTTGGTCTGGATCCCGGTTGATTTATGCACGACCCAGAAATTTCCATCGCCAACCGCCATTTGCACGTGCAAATCGCCATTGTCAACAAATGTATTGAACATTGGGCGACAATATGCCCCAATGCCAAAGGCATTTGTTTCGTCCCCAGCGGCATAACCGGCGGCATCTGTTTGGCATACCAGAACCGCCCGAACAAATATCGGTGTGGTTGAAACCCCAGTAAATATATGTTCAATATATGCGGTATTTGTTGGGGTAATTGGGGTGCTGGTATAAACAGTAAACGGCGTTGGGGCAATTCGGGCAAAAATCGTTTCCCATGTCGCATCTGGAACGCTGGTAATGTCAAACGGGTCTGGAATTGTTGGAATATCATCCGCACGTGCCAGTGCAAAACCGCCCAATGTTGCACCATCGTGAACGCGTAATGTTTTGGCGGTTGTATCGAAAGTAATTTCACCTGCCAGCCCAGTAAAATTATCATTTTGTGCGGTTGTGCCGCGACGAATTTGTAAAACTCGTGACATAATATATCCTTTTGTTTGTGTTTAATTTTGTTTGGTATTGCAAGAAAGTTTGGAAAATAAAAAAAACACCGAACCCGGTGTCAAAGTGCTTTCATTATATCACAAATAGCGATAAAAATCAAGGACTGTATGAAAGACCACCATAATTGTTTATGTATTGCCATGCTTCTGTTTGTGCTCGGCTTGTTTTTTTCTTAAGGTCAAAGTTTTCTAACATTTCGTTACGTTTAACCTTCATACTGCCCAATCTAAATTTATGGGTTTTGCCAAATGTTTCCAACATATCCCAATATGCGACCAAGTCGTGTATGATATCAGGATTTTTTTCACGCCAGTTTGTTTCTAATTCGGAACGGGAATTTACATCTTCAAACAATTCAACGTCATTTTTTAATTTAGGTGTATCTATTGGCATGGCGATGCCAGGAATTACAACATGCGGGTGTCCGGCTTCTATGGCTGCATCCAGTGCTGCTCTTATTGTTTTAATATTTGCCGGGTTTATTTGAACCTGGGTTTCATATATGGAACCAGCAGAAATCGATCTTGCGGGATTGTTCAATTGGGCCAAAATATTTGGTACATCATGTGCAGCATTTGATGCGGCTATATCACCGTGTCTTTTTCTGTCTTCTTTATCCCATTCTTTATAGGCATCATTCAAATTGTCATATTTGCTGATTATATTGCCAATTTTTGTGCGACGATGTGATACAAAATTCCGTACACCCATTCCAACGCGTGCCGATCCACGTATCATTAATGCAATCATTTGATCAACGACATTTGATACGTTTTGGACAACACCCTTGTTCCAAGATAATTTAGGATCAGAAAAGATTTTCAGATTCTTGGTTGCTTCATATATTGAATTAAATGTTCGACTGGACATCAGACCGTATTTAGCAACAGACAATACCTCCAGTGCTGTCATAGCCTCGTTCAGTTTATTTTCTTTGGATGCCTTTATAATAAGGTTGATGACCAATTTTTGTAAATGCCGACCGTCCCGCAAGGCACCCTCAAAATCATCGGGGGTTTCTTTTTTTAACTCTTCAAGTTTCTTTGTGAACCAATCAAAATGTTTACGAGTATTAGGGTCAGACTGTACGATATTTTGCAGTTTTGCGTCGCCCTTTTTATTCAAAATACCGTCCAGACCATCGGTTGGCTTGATACCAGCCTTGTCAAACCCCTTCATAATATTTTGAGAATGTGGCGAAAAATACACCCGGGTTCCACGACTGGGTTCCACAAAGCGCCGAAAATGGTTTTCATAAGTATCATCTTTCCATTTTTTTATTTTTTGACGCCAATTCTTAGAATCCAGTAATTCTGGTGGAACATAATCGTCAGATTCTTTATTTTCATAATCGGTATCGGCAATCGCGTTGCGTAATGCAGATGCGATAGGGTCACCCGCCTTTTCCAGGAATTTTTCCCGTATAACCGAATTTGTTAAAATTTCATCAAAAATCTTGATATAATCAGTTTTAAACCAGTCAATGTGGTCTGTCTTGTCTTTAATTTCATACCATTTGTCTGGGTCTAAATCTAATGAATGGGGGGGTGGTGGAACAGCGGGATCAGGATCATACAAAATAGGCAATAATACGGGGTCTGGTTCACAGACATTGATTCCAGCAACGTTATTTACAACGTAACCGACATTTCTTGGCCATAAAGCATTATCTATATTATCTGGATCAGAGTTTTGTTTTGGTCCATATGCCCGTATATGATCAATAACGGTTTCGATTTTTTTCCTAAGTGGTATGTTTGTGTTGTATTTACCATCTTTGACGTCTTTACAAAAATCTTCGTATGTTATATCACTAAACACAGATGCTAATTGTGTTGTGAAACGTGGTTTGAAATCAGACTTATGGGTTTCTAAGAAATTGGCAAGTGCTGTGAAAGCGTCTTTTGTATCATCACTTGCTTTAGCATAGGTAAATGTTTTGTTCGCACTTGGGCCAAACCACCGGTCAATAAAACCTATTGTTGCAGGATTATAATTTTTGCCGATTCCAACAGAATGATTTTTGCCTTCATACATTTGTTGAAATGCACTTTGGCAAGAATCGTAAAATTTTTCCCAGTCTTCGGCAGATTTTATGACTGTATCATCCAATATTTTAATTGGTTGACCATAATATAACTTGTTCCAGTCACTCATATGGCCAATAAAAGAAACATTTTTTTTGTAATCTTCAAATCGGTCAACAACATCAGGTGGCATCAAGTCAATATGCCTGTGGGATAAATATGTACACAAGATGTTTTTCAGATTTGCCATTACAACCTCTGTCCACTTATTATAAC